>NZ_AP027270.1:600000-857500 GCF_036322705.1 Maricaulis maris | reverse complement strand
CTGGCGTGTGCGCTGCAGGGTTACCGACAGCCGGTCGGCGTCGATCGGGCGCACAAGGAAATCACTGGCCCCCCGGTCAAAGGCGTCGAGCGCCCGTTCGGGAAAATCACTGACCATGACCAGAAGCGGCGCCTCATCGCCCAAGTCCCGCAAGGCCGGGAGCGCCCGGTCGAGCGAGGCATGGTCCGCGTCAAGGAAGAGCAGGTCCGTCGCCTCGCCATCACAAGCCGCCAGCATGGCCGCTACCGATGCCGTCGCCATCTCGACCCGGGCGTCACCGTGCCGCTGAATCGCACGGACAATATGCGCCCTGGCAAGGGGGCGGCTCTCGAGAATGACGCACCGCATGGCATTTTCTCCGCTACAAATTCAATTGGTTACCCATTAGACGCCAGGTCGGCTTGGCGAAGAAGACGGCCAGCACGACAAAATGACAAAGCGGCCGTTTGGAGGGGCGAACGGTGCGATTTTGTGTTGATCAACCGCGGCGGTGGGCCGGATGAGGGACATTCAAGGACGAATGCGCGGTGCCATTCGTCGTTGTTTCCCGGCTGTTGGGCAGTTTGCGGATACTTCGTCGCCCCGTGCCGCGGCCCGTCGCATGCACCTCGCCCCGGCGCTGCCAGGGTGTTTCCCTGCCTGCGCGTTTCGGACTGTTTTTTTTCGATCCCGGATACGCTTGGGCAGTCACGAGCCCTTATCCCTGCCTTTTGCGTGCGGCGCACCCATGGCGCGTCGCACGCATCTTTTTGTGACCGAACGCGCCTCGAGAGATGTCCAGACGGTAACCTGTCAGACAAGCTCTCCCCATTCGGGCCCGTGTATCCGATAGGTCAGGGAGGGCGGGATGATTCATTCGTGGTGGCAGACCGGTGACCGGGTCACGCAAGCCTTGTGGTGGCCCGTCCTGCTGGCCTCGGGCCTGTCCTGGGCCGGCCTTCTGGCCATTTTCACCCTCATCCATTCCCTTGACCTCGCCCGCCTCGACATCGATCACACAGTGGTCGAGGTGCTTCGGGCGCAGGCTGTGATCATGCTGCCCTGGCTGATCATTTTCCCGGCGATTGCCGTCACCCGGATCCGGCAAGTCCGGGTCGGCACACCAAACGGGATCGCATTGGCCGAACTCGCGCTGTTGGCCCTCGTCGCGATCTTCGCCATCTACCTCCACATCGTCTTCGTCTACGCGCCCTACCTGCAAGCCAGCGCCGAGCGGGTCCTCGACCAGATCCCGCTGATCAACTGGTTCTGGGATCCGGTAATGATCGCCTTCGTCGCCCTGATCAGCGACATCCTCGCGCGCACGCTGCGCCGACAAAGCCCAATGAGCGCACCCTCCACGGGAAGTCTTGTGCTGCGCAGCGGCAACCGGGAGGACATCGTCGCCCTGGCGGACATCACCGCGGTCAGCGCACAGGGCAATTACGTCAGCGTTCTCGCCGGCGATCGCGAATGGCTGCACCGCGCCACCCTGACGGAATTCATCACCCAGTTGACGGGCCTCGACTTCATCCACATCCATCGCTCTCACATCGTCCGGGCGTCGGATATCGCCAGCCATGCCCGGGACCGGGGCCGGATCGTCCGGGTGACCCTGCGGTCCGGGCACAGCTTCCCGGTCAGCGCGCGCGGCAGCGAAAGCCTGCAGGCACACCTGGCATCGGTCGCCAACGGGCACCCCACCGAAGCCTCCTAACGCCCACCGATCGCAGGCCGGGAGCCGACCAACACACAGACACGCCGGCTGCGCCGGTCCTTCACGCCGATGTCCGAAGGCTGACGATCTCGTCATGGTGCGACATCCGGGCCGGGTTCCGGCGCGCGTGTTTAAACCGAGACCCCCAGCGCGATGTCATTCGCAGTCCTCCGGCACTGTCTGTCGCGGATTTCCCGTCATTGGTCGCGCGTCAAGCCGTTGGCAACGCCCTGCCGCGACTGGCGACTTTCGCCTGTCACTGTGTTCGTCCCATCGAGCTCTATTCGTCCCAGACGCCCATCCAGCGGCGTTGTCCGGCTGCGGCGCGGTCAACTGACCAAGCGGCATCGGACCGAATGAAAAATCCCGCCCGACTGCGGCGGTGATCACTCCTGAGGGGATAAAATGAGAGACGAAGACTTCAAATCGCGAATCCTGCGATCCACCATTCTGGCGGGCCTTGCCGCGGCCGGGTTGCTGGTTTCACCAGCCCATGCGCAACAGCCCGTCAGTGTGCCCGACGCCGAAGACGAGGCCGCCGAGGACGAGGACCGGATTGTCGTGACCGGCTCACGCGTGCGGCGCAACAGCTTCACGTCGACCTCGCCCCTGCAGGTCATTGACGAGGACACCATCCAGGAAGCCGGTCTCATCGATGTCGGCGAAATCCTGCGCTCCACCACGGTCGTGCAGGGCGCCCAGCTGGACCTTCAGACGAATTCGCAATTCGTCTCCAATGCCGGTCCGGGTGGCCAGGCCGTTTCGCTGCGCGGCCTTGCCGCCGACCGGACCCTGGTGCTCATCAATGGTCGACGCTTCGCGCCAGCCGGGGTGGAAGGGGCTCCGTCCTTCCCCGACGTCTCGCTGATCCCGTCCTCGATGATCCAGCGCGTCGACATCCTGCTCGACGGTGCCTCATCGGTTTACGGGTCCGACGCGGTGGCCGGTGTCACCAACATCATCCTGCGCAAGGATTTCGACGGCCTCCAGGTTGAGGCTTTCGCCTCGGTTCCCGAGACCAGCGGTGGCTCCCAGTCGAGCGCCAATTTCCTGGTCGGTGGCAATGAGGGACGGGTCAACTTCGTGTTCGCTGCCGAGTTGGTCCGCAGTGAGGAACTGACCGGAACCCAGCGCGACTGGATGGCGCGCGATGGCGGCCAGTACTGCTCCTTTGACATCATCGACAATGGCGACGGAACCACCACCGAGACTTGTGGTACCGGCCACGCCTTCCAGTCCAGCCTCGGCATCCTGCTGCCGAGCTTCACCCTGTTCTACGGGGCTCCGGGCACCACGGCCGCTGACTCGGACCTGGGTGTTGCCGGCTTCGTCAATGGTCGCGGCCCGCTGGCCGGCGGGTTCTCGGACCAGGCTCTCAACAACTCCCGTGTCGTCAACGCCTACGAGTCGCCCGAGTTCGAACGCTCGGTCTTCTTCCTCTATGCCGACTACGATCTCAGCGACACGATTCCGGGCACGCAGTTCTTCACAGAGACCTCTTTCTCCAACCGCCAGACCTATTTCAACGGCGGTCCGGCCCAGTTCACGGTCGACTTCAATGCCGACAACCCGTTCAACCCCTTCGGCGCGCCCGGCTCCATTCTCCTGATGGCCCCTTGGAACAACGAGGCGACCGTCGAGCTTGAACAGTGGCGGACCTATAACGGCCTACAGGGCGATCTCGGTTTCATGGGCGCGCCGGGATGGGACTATGAAGTCTTCGCCGGCTACACACGCTCCATGGGATATTCCTCCCGCACCGTCACGCTGGAGGAAAACCTCAACCTGTCAGCATCGGCGACGACCGATCCGACGTCCGGCCTGCCAGTCTGCGGCGTGCCGACCCCGGGCGGCTTCTTCCAGTCCCGGACACCGGAAAGCTGCGTACCGATCAACTTCTGGTCCGAAAGTCTCTATGGCGCAGACAGCAGCTTCGCGGAGGGCCAGGCCGGTATTGACTGGCTGCGGGGCCAGCGCGAGATCACGACCTTCGTCGATGAGCGCATCGCCGGCGGCTTTGTCACCGGCCCCCTCTTTGACCTCCTCGATGGTGAAGTCTCCGTGGTTCTGGGATCGGAATGGCGCGAGCAGACGCTCGACAGCCGCTCCGGCGAAGTGGCCGCTCGCGGCCTTGGCCTGAACTTCTTCAAGGACCGGTCATCGGCCGGCTCGGTCGAGTTGTTCGAAGTCTACGGCGAGATGGTCGCTCCGATCATTCAGGACCGCCCGTTTGCCCGTGAAATCACCCTCGAGGCGGCCGCGCGTCTGGTCGACCACGAATTTTATGGCCAGAACTCCACCTGGAGTGCGCGCATGCGCTGGATGCCGTTCGACTTCCTGACCCTGCGCGGGACAGCCGGCACGTCCTTCCGGGCACCGAACCTGCGGGAGCTCTTCCTGGGCGGCCAGTCGAGCTTCATCGGCTTCGGCAATGATCCGTGCGGTGTTCCGGCAACCGCCGTCGGCACCGACCCGCTCACCGGTCTCCCGATCTACGCGCCGGGTCCGGACTCCAATGGCGATGGCGTGGGCGATCTCGATGGTCGCGCCCAGATCGTTCTCAACAACTGTCAGGCCGAAGGCGTTGACCCTTTCAGCCTGGGGGTCACGGGAACGTCCGGGATTGAATCCTTCCGCTCGGGAAATCCGGGACTGGACCCGGAAACCTCGGAAGCCATCTCGATCGGCTTTGTGTTCGAGCAGCCGTTCACCGACAGGTTCGACCTGACAGTCGGCGTGAACTACTACGAGATCGAAGTGACGGACTCGATCCTGGTGCCCACAGCCGGCCAGATCCTCGGCAATTGCTATCGTTCCGCCAACTTCCCGAACGATCCGTTCTGTACCCGCCGGGTGCGGGACCCGAACACGCAATATCTGAACGAGGTCGACACAACGCCGTTCAACGTCTCGTCGAACACGTCTGAGGGTCTCGACTACAACATTCGCTTCAATATCGACTTTGATGCGTTTGGCCGGGGTTTCACCTTCACCTCCGACACCGCGCTGACCCAGTCGACCGATATCACGACCACGATCAGCCTTGCCGGCGTGACCAATGTCAACGAAGCGCTGAACACGCTGGGCAACCCCGATTGGCGGGGCACCTTCACCAACCGTCTCTACACGTCGACGGATTGGGGTGACCTGACCTTCTTCCACCGGGCGCGCTATATCGGCGAGGTCAATGTGACCGAGAACCCGAACTTCATCGGGACCGGCACCTCGGCCCAATTCGATGTGCCGTCGGCTCAATACCACGACATTTCGGTGTCGCTGGCGCAGGAGTCCTGGCGCTGGACGGTCGGCATCCAGAATGTCGCCAATGAAGATCCGCCCCAGATCGACGAGGACCTGGCTGCCCAGGGCGTTGGCCTCGGCGGCCTGACCACCCGCAATGTGCCCTCGGGTGGGGGTTACGACCAGGTTGGTCGCCGTTTCTTCATCAATGTGTCGAAGCGCTTCTGATCCCGGGCTGAGAGGCTGAAGGGGGACGGCCCGCGTCGGTGACGCGGGCCGTTTTCAAGTGCGGTAGGGATCCGCCTGCAGGGCGAACAGATCGGCATAGGCACCGCCCAGACCGATCAGGGTCTCGTGATTGCCGGTCTCGATGATACGGCCGTGCTCCAGCAGGATGATCTGGTCGGCCGTCCTCAGATTTGACAGGCGGTGACTGATCAGGATCAGGGACCGGCCCGGCGCCAGCGGTGCGGCCATGAACGCCGCTTCCGCCTCGGCATCGAGCGCCGCCGTGGGCTCGTCGAGGATCAGGATATCGGCGTCCTCGTTGGCGTGAGCTCGCGCCATGGCGAGGCGTTGCCACTGGCCACCGGACAGCTCGACCCCTTCGGCGAACCGTTTTGACAGGCGCGTTTCGACACCTTCGGCTAGGGAGCCCACAAGCTCGGTCGCCAGCCCGGAAGCCAGCGCGCGTTCCATCGCGTCCGGCGACAGCGACGACAGGCCGATGCCCGCCTCGATATTGTCACGGACCGAGAGTTTGAAATTCACATGCGGCTGAAACATCACACCGATCCGGCGCGCCAGGGCGGTCGGTTCCCATTCCGCCAGGCTGAGCCCGTCGAGCAACACCCGGCCCGCGTCGGGCTGGTAGAGACCGGCGGCCAGCTTGACCAGGGTCGTCTTGCCCGAACCATTGATGCCCACAAGCCCGAGGCGCGTGCCCGGAGAGAGGTGGAAGCTGACCCGATCCAGCGCCGGGCCCGGCGCACCGGGATAGGTAAAGCTCACAGCGTCAAAGCGCAGCCCATCACCCGGCGCCGGGCCGGCCATCAGCGTCCCGGCGTTCCGCCCCTCCTCCAGGTCGAGCAGCGCGAACAACCGTGTCACATAGAGGATGTCCTCATAGCTGCCGGTGAAGGCGCCCAGCAAGGCGTTGACCGCATTCTGCCCCTGCTTGAGCAAGCCGATGAGCATCGTCATCTGACCCAGGCTGAAACGCCCCGCAATCGTCACAGCGACAATCCAGAGCTTGCCGCCGAGAAAGACCGCCGAACCGAGCACCCCCAGCAGAGAACCGATCACGGCCTGACGACCCTGCAGCTTCTGGTCCCCGTGGTACATGTCACGGAAAAGGCCGGAGTAGCGGCCCAGCAGGGCATCGCCCAGACCGTAGTGGAGACGCTCACGCGCCGCGGCCTCATTGGTCACCAGGCTTTCGAGATAGTTGCGCTCGCGCATTTGCGGCGAACGGGCGGTGTAGAAACGATAGGCGTCGCCGGAAAACCGCAGATTGCCGATAAAGGCCGGGAGCCCGCCGAGCAGCATCAGGATGATCAGCCACGGGGCGCTGGCGGCCAGCAGCGCGGTGATCGAAATCAGCGTCACCGCAGCCTGCAGGACATCAAAGCCGCGCACCACGAGGGCATAGGGCCGAGCCGCCGCAAACTGCTTGGCGTGGATCAACATTTCCTGGACCCGGGGCAGCTCGATCCGGGCCAGCGAGAAACGGCTGGCCTTGTCCAGGATCAGGCGGGCCACCGCGAAACCGAGCTCGGCATGCAGGCGTGCCTTCTGGAACAGCAACAGCCGGCGGACCACCAGCAGGACAGCGAGGAGTGCGGCCTCCACGACGACCCAGCGCAGGGCCACCATGCGGTCGGCATCAAGCCCGGTATCGATTGCCGCCACGACAGCGTCAATCAGGAGCTTGGAGATGAACAGGGCCGCGGGCGGCAGCAGTGCAGCAATGATGGTGAGCGCGGCAATGGCTGCCGTCAGGCCCGGCCGTGTCCGGGCGATGATGGCCAGCGTGCGGGCCGCGGCAGAGACCCGATCCCGCCAGGGCGGCACCGGGTCGTCTGCGATGGCCGTATCAGGATCGGGCATGAAGGATCAGGCGACCCGGGCCTTCTGGGCCTCGGCCTCTTCGGCAAGGCGGCGAGACAGGACGGCGCCCTTGTGCGGGAAGCCTTCGGCCGGGATCGGTCGGTCCAGGAACGGCGCAAGCCGCTCGAAGCCTTCACCGTCGCAGATATTGATGACCAGGAGATCCTCCGGCCGGTCCTTGAAATAAGCCTGGACGTCGCGAACGTGCTGGTCATAGACCCAGGAAAAGCGGTCGCGGCAGAAATTGTAACAGCCATAGACCGCGGCCCGCAGGAACTGGCGCATGCGCAGATGCACCTCCTCGTCCGGATCCTCGACGTCCTTGAAGGCCGGGCGATTATAGTAATGCCGCGAGACCGAGCCGAGCCAGCTTTCCTTCTCGCGCACGGTCAGAATGAATTTCGAGCCGGGATACTGCTTGTCGAGCTGCTGGTAGATCGGGATCGTGGTGATGTCGGTCAAACCATCGAAATAGCGCAGCAGGGTCAGGTCATACTGGGCGTTGGCAATCTCGATATAGGTGTCTTCATCGATCGGGTAGTGACTGCAGTCGAAGCCAAGCATCTGCAGGCCCGAGGTCAGGCTGCGGGTCCCCGTGCGCGACAGACCGAGCCCGAACACCTTGGGCTTGTCAGCCTTCTGGCCATAGCGGATCCGGTCGGCATTGCTGGCCAGCCAGTGATCCAGGTCAGCGCGCGTGAAGGGCGTCTCGCCGGCCAGGCCGAGCTGGGACAGTTCGGCGTCGGCATGCCGCGGCAGCGCCACGATAAAGTCATGCACCTCGTCAGGGGTCGCGGTGAGCGGCACCATCCGGCGGGCATACTCGACCGCGTGGCGGGCAATGGTGAGATCGCAGAACTCGCCTTCCTTGGTGACCCACTTCTTCATCGAGCGGGTCAGGCGCTGGCGCTGATCCTTGGTCCGGCTGCGCAATTCACGCAGCGCGTATTTCATGAAGATGTGGTGATTGGCCTGGAAGTGATCATGCAGGATGTCGAAATTGCGGAACTGCTTGGCCGACCCCATCGGCTTCATCGCCAGGTTTCTCAACCGGGATTCCGGACGCAGCACGTATTTCAGATCATCCTCCGGCACCTCGACCGCCGCCATGGCGCGAACAAGGTCGATCCGGGTGATGTGAACGCCGCAGTGCAGGCGCCCACGGAAACGGTCGGAGACATAGGCGTCGACGTAAGGCGCATCGCAGCTGTCGATAAACGGACGGATGTTCTCGAGGATCAGGCAGTCCGCGTCGACATAGACGACATAGTCACAGTCATGCTCGATCCGCAGCATCTGGGCGACGCATTCGGTAAACGGCCGGACGTCGTCAATGACATGCACTGCATCGGGCTGGATATTCTCGATCGCCAGCTGGAGCGCCACGTCCCGCGTGCGCTCGTCGATCTGACGGAATACCAGGTCTACTTTCGCCATTGTCTAGTCCCCCCAACGGAACGGCGCATTGGCCGTTGCCGCCATCTGCTCGAACAAGGCGCGATGTTCGGGCTTCATTTCCTGCATCCAGCGCAGATCAAGCTCGATCTCACCGGAATGATTCTCGTAGTAATCGCGGGTACGTGAACCGAGGCTGACAAAAGCCTCGTCCGGATCCTCATAGCGCGACCGCGCTGCGATAAACTGGGTTCCGCTATTGCCGCCGAGGACGTGGTGCTCGACCGCGGCGAAATTGGCCATAGCCGGCTGGTAGTCGAGGCCGATCAGATCGCAGAGCGCCTTAAGCGTCGCCTCCGTGTTCTCGGCCAGGTCCTCGTACCGGATCCGCATCTTGGGTCCGTCGAAAGCGTCGAACAGGGCTTGCGAGGTCGCCATCTTGTCGACCCAGGCCTGGACCTGCTCTGCCGGGTCGCGATCGGGATATTTGCGCAGCCGGGAATTGACCACGGCACGTCCGTCGCGGCTCAGCAGGAGAAGGACAGGTATACCGCCGCCCGCTCGCACTTCCGCCGCCCGGGTCTCGATCCAGCGCTCATCCTTGGTCGAGTCGATAATGACCGACTTGCCGACATGCGCGGCGACCTTGGCATAGAGTGGCGTGCTGCCATCCCACTGGAAGCCGGCCCAGACCGGACAGTCCTCACCACAGATCTTGCACACACGCTTGCGAAGCGGCTTCTTCTCGTCACCGAGATACCGGGCCTTGCCGCCCTCGCCCATGTAAAAGGTGTCGGTATGACTACCGAGCACCATGCCCAGCAGGGTCGAGCCGGAATGACCGGCTCCACATATCATGACGGCCGACAGCCGTGCGCGGTCATGCATCCTGTCCCGATGCCTCTGTTGGGTCCCTGACGATCCTTGTTCGCGATTGTGTTGTGGGAGACAAGCAAAAAAGAGGGGACGGGCTGCGCAGGTGACCCGCTGCGTCGCGGTTTTGCATCATGGTGTCATCGTGCCGCATGTTGAAGCAGACCTGCAGCGGTATAACCTCAGGCCAATCCGAACTGGTCCGCCAAGGAGCGATGATCCATGACACGTGCCCTTCTCGTCCTTCTCGCCTCGGTCGCACTTGTTGGCTGCGGCAATGACGACGCCGCCAGCCCGGCATCAACCGACACAAGCATGGCGGCCGCGAGCCCGGCTTCCATGTCGTCGTCCCGAGACCGTGATGATGACGACCGTGAAGGCGATGATGACGGGGACACAGATGCGTCCGTCATTCTGGCCAGCCTTGGCGGCGACTATGTGAATGCCGATCTGAGCAATGGAGCCCGACAGTTTCGCCGCTGCCAGTCCTGCCACACACTGAATGAGGGTGGCCGCAACTCTGTTGGCCCGAACCTCTACGGGGTCATCGGTCAGCCCGCAGCCAGTCACGCCCAGTTCAGCTATTCCAGCCAGCTCTCGGACGCCGGCCTGGTCTGGGATCTTGCGACGTTGGACGCCTGGATCGAGAACCCGCGCGCCCTCGTCGCCGGAAACCGGATGAGCTTTGTCGGCTTGCGCGACCCGGAAGATCGCCGCGACGTGATTGCCTATATTGCGGTCCAGACAAGCGACGACTGAGGGCTGACGGCCAACGACTGGGAGCTAGAAACGGCGCCAGACTGACAGGAAGACCGCCTCTTGCTCGATCGCGTTGCGGCCACTGGGAGTGATCGACGCGCCAAGCTGGAGTGTCTGGCGTCCGATTGCGCGGCTGAGAGAGAGCTGCAGCTTGTGCTGGTCGAAGCTGCGAAGGCCCGGCTGGTCGTCCTCGATACTCCACACCGAAAAGCTTTGGGCCAGAACCTGCCAGCTCTCGGTCAGCTGCCATCCTGCGGTGAGATCAAGCCGGGCCTCATCGAGCCAAGGACCTTCACGCCAGCGCCATGCGAGTTGCGCTTCCGCGAAGCCGCGCTGGCCAAGACTGCGTCCGGCCAGGGCGCGAACCTCGCCAGCCATGTCACCCGAGCCAAAGGCCTGGTTCGAGACGTTTTCGCCCTGACCGGGAATCAAGGCGGTCAGCTGCCCGGACAGGACGGCCCGCTCACCCTGCCAGATCAGACGCCGCCAACCCAGCTCGCTGGCTGAAAGACCCTGTGCGTGATCATAGGACGGGCCGCGCAGCCTCCGGACATCCTGCCAGGCCAGGCGGGCGACCAGCGTGTCGACATCGGTCAGCCCGAATTCGACATAGGCCGCCGTTTCGTCCTTGTGGAAATAGCCATCATCGATTGACTGACGGTCGGCGTCGTAGGATCGGTCAGCCCGGTCTGCGAGGGTCGTGACGATCAGCAGTCCCTCGCCGCGCGGTTGCGGCCAGGCGCCGGCATGGGCCGGCGCCGTCAGGACCACTCCCGACAGGCCGGCCATGCAGGCCGACTGGATCAGACGTCGAAGCCGGGGCTTTCGCGGCGGACGCGATCGAGAATCGCGGCCCAGGCAATTTCCTTGAAGAACTCGTTCGAGGAGATCTCCCCGGACTGCCCGAAGACGCGATCCTGCATCGTCTCGTCCCATTCGATCAGCGCTCCACCCGCCTGGGCCATGACCTGGATCTTGCAGGCACGCTCCAGTAGATAGATGCGAATATACGCGCTAAAAGGGTGATCGCCAACCGACAACGTTCCATGACTCCGCAGGATCATGAGATTCTTGTCGCCGAGATCGGCGACCAGCCGCTCCTTCTCCTCGGATTCCAGCGCAATGCCCTCATAATCGTGATAGCTCACATCATTGAAGACATTCATGGCGAGCTGCGAGATCGGACGCAGCCCCCCTTTCTGCGCAGCGACCGCAACCCCTGCATCCGAGTGCAGGTGCAGGGCCACGGCTACGTCATGGCGGGCAGCATGGATCGCCGAGTGGATCGTGAACCCGGCCGGATTGATTCCGTACTGCGACGGCGGAAGGACATTGCCGTCCAAGTCCACCTTCACGAGGTTGGACGCCGTGACATCTTCATACAGCAGGCCGAACGGGTTCAGCAGGAAATGCTCCTCCGGCCCGGGGACACGCATCGAGATGTGGGTGAAAAACAGATCGTCCCAGCCATGCATGCGCACCAGCCGGTACAGCGCCGCGAGATCGCAGCGCGCTTTCCACTCCTCGGCCGAAACCTGGTCCTTGACCGAAATGATTGCCTGATCGTCCATGATGGTCTCCCCATGGTTTGTCTTGTTATCGCCAACTTTCGGCAGGATCGGACCTCTGGCCCGCGCCGTCAAATGTCCTTGGCCAGTCGAACACCGGAAAATTGCCAGCGGGCGTCCGGCGGAAAGAAATTTCGGTATGTGCGACGGACATGCCCCGGCGGCGTGGCGCAGGATCCGCCGCGCAACACATACTGGCCGCACATGAATTTGCCATTGTACTCGCCGACCGCGCCGGCGGCCGGGCGATAGCGCGGATAGGCCGAGTAGGCCGAGCGCGTCCACTCCCAGGCATCGCCGAACATCTGACGCAATCCCCGGCCCGGCTGCGCGGCCTGTGCCGCCACATCGGGATGGGCGGAGGCACCCGGCGCCGCGAAACGTCCCTCACCGTCGAGCAGGCCCAAGGTCGCAATTTCCCACTCCCGCTCATCGGGAAGACGGGCACCGCTCCATTCAGCGAAGGCACTGGCCTCGTAATAGGAAAGATGGAGCACCGGTGCATCAGGATCGAGTGGATACTGGCCGTGCAGCGTGAACTCCTCCCAACCGGTTTCGCCCTGCCGCCAATAGAACGGAGCGCTCCACCCTTCCGCCTGGACACGGGCCCAGCCCTCGGACAGCCAGAGCGTGGCGGTCTGATATCCGCCGTCCGCCACGAATTGAGCGTAATCGCGATTGGTTGCCAGCCGGTCGGCAAGCGCGAAGGGAGTCAGGATCGCCTGGTGACGCGGACCTTCATTGTCGAAATGGAAGCCGGAGCCCGCCGCACCAATCTCGACAATCCCGCCCGCGAACTCGACCCATCCCGGGGGGCCGGCGGTTTCCGGCTGCCCGCGGGACGGCGCGGCAAAGGCTCCCGGAGCGAACGGGTGGCGGGACAGCACATGCTTGATATCAGTCAGGATCAGCTCCTGGTGCTGCTCCTCATGGGCCAGGCCCAGCTCAATGAGGGGGGTCAGCGCCTGCGTTGTGAGGTCTTGGTCAACGCTCAGTAAACGCGCCATCGCGTCATCAACATGGGCCCGGTAAGCCATGACATCGCGCAGGGATGGTCGGCTGAGATAGCCGCGCTCGGCGCGGGCGTGCCGCTCGCCGATCCCGTCATAATAGGAATTGAACAGGTAATTGAATTCGCCCGAGAACTCCTGATACCCATCGAGATATTCGCGCAGCAAGAACGTTTCCCAGAACCATGTCGTGTGCGCCAGGTGCCACTTGGTCGGGCTGACATCCGGCATCGTCTGGACCAGCATGTCTTCATCGGACAGACCCGCTACCAAGGCTTGCGTTCTTTCGCGCACACCCGAATAGCGTTCCAGATATGATGTTGATATCATGTCTTCCATGGCTCGAACACCTCCGGGAGCGGGTGCCAATTAACAAGTTTTCAAGGCGTTTGTGTCAGCAATACAGGTCATCCTAATTGATCACAATTCAAGACCCATGGCCGCAAAACCAGCTGAAGCGCTCCACCTTCTCGCGACTGTCCGCGACCCCGAGAAACGCCAGCAGATCGCGCTGGGCGTTACGGAGATGTGCGTGGCGCAGCCGCTCTCCGACAGTGCCGAACCGATCGCCGGCGACCTGCTGATCACCCTGTCAAGCAAGTCTGATCTCAACACAAAAGTGGCCATGGCGAAGAAGCTGGCAACCTGCGATTGGGCGCCACATGCTGCGATCAAGCACTTCGCTTTCGACCAGATCGAGATTTCCGCGATCATTATCGAGAAAAGCGAACAGCTGACGCAGAAGGACATGATCGAGCTGGCAGAGACCGGGACGATCGAGCATCGCCGTCACCTCGCCATGCGCGCCAATCTGTGTCTGCCCGTTACCGATACGCTGGCAAAACCGGGCGAGGCCCTCGTGCTGCGCGCCCTAGCCAACAACGACACCGCTGAAATCTCAGAGCATACGCTCAATGTTTGCCTGCACGTCGCGCGCGAGCACCCGAAATTGCGCGAGGCGTTGGCCCGACGGCACGACCTGTCTACCGACTATGCGACCCAGCTGTGCATCATGCTGCCTGAGAATTGGCGCGAGGAATTGTATCGGCGCTTCGGTCTCGACAAGGCGAAGGTCGAGAACCTTGCCGTCGAAGCCGCCCTTGGCGCGACCCCCGAGAATGTCGACAAGGAAGCCGCACGGATCGTGCAGGATGCGCGCGAAGCCGGAAAACTCACCGGTCGCTTCGCGATGGACGCCCTCAAGGCTGGCAAGGAAGCTGTGTTCGATCACGCGATTGCCGCCCTTTGCGACATCAAGGCCTCGCAATGGCGTGTCGCCCTGGCGATGAATGGTGTCCGGGCCGCCGCCATGGCCTGCCAGGCGGCGCAACTCGACCGCACCGCCTATCCGATTATCCACAAGACCCTGCAACGCTCCGGACGCATCCATCAGGCGCTCGAGGGCGACGCCATGACCGCCGCCGCGAATGTCTTCCGCATGTATGGTCCGGAAAAAGCGGCGAAGGTCTTGCGCCAGATGGGCACGAGGGCTTGAATAAGAACCTGTTTCATCAGGTTTTCCTTCGAGCCCGCCATCACCGCCTCCCTCGCCTTCCTTGCCAGCCCCCGACCTGAGGCCAAAGCCGCGAAAGCGCGCTTGGAACAGGTCTATGGACATGTCCCCATCGAAGAAGCCGAGATCATTGTCGCGCTCGGCGGCGACGGGCTGATGCTGGATGCACTCCACCTGTCGATCAAGACCGGCGCACGCGTCTACGGCATGAATTTCGGCTCTGTCGGCTTTCTCATGAACGAGTTCCGCGAAGACGGGCTGACCGAGCGGCTGGCGCGGGCCGAACGCGCCCGGATCCACCCGCTGCGCGCCATCGGCGAGGATATCCATTGCAAACCGTTCGAGGCCTTGGCCATCAACGAGGTCTCGCTCCTGCGCGAAACCCGTCAGACGGCGAAGATCAAGATCACCATCGATGGCAAGAGCCGGATGGCGGAGCTTCAGGCGGACGGGGTGATGGTCGCCACGCCGGCCGGCTCGACCGCCTATAACCTGTCCGCCCATGGTCCGATCCTGCCGCTCAACTCCAAGGTCCTTGCGCTGACGCCGATCAGCGCCTTTCGGCCGCGACGCTGGCGCGGTGCCCTGCTCCCTCACAACATCAAGGTTGGCTTCGAAATCATGGAGCCGTCACGCCGGCCGGTCTCGGCCGTTGCCGACAATCAGGAGTTCCGGGAAGTCGCTCGGGTTGATGTCGTGGAAGCCCAGGACGTGGTTCTCACCATGCTGTTCGACCCGGGCCGCGACCTGGCCGAACGCATTCTGGTCGAGCAGTTTGAAAACTGACCGGATTTAGGCTGGCGTTAAGCAAGCCGCGCTAGTCTTCCGATACGACAGATTCGAGCAAGCCGAGCCCGAGATGAGCGACTTCGCGCTGGACGAGACATTATCGCGACTCACCATTCTGCTGGTGGACGACAGCGCGGCCCTTCGCGGCGCGCTGCGGGTTTCCCTGCAGGCCTTCGGCTGCGGCCGGGTCATCGAGACCGATACCGTCGAGCGCGCGCTGGATGTGCTCCGGGCCAAGCCGGTCGACCTGCTCATCACGGATTGGAAGATGAAGCCCCGCGACGGGATCGATCTGGTGCGGACGCTTCGCGACCGCCATGCCAGCCCGGCACCGAACCTGCCGGTGATCATGCTTTCAGCCTATACCGAGGACGATCGCATTCGACAGGCCCGCCAGACGGGGGTCGATGCCTTTCTGACCAAACCTTTCACGGCAGCCAATCTCGCACAGACCCTGCGCGAAACGCTCTGTGTCACTTCCCACGCACGTGTCGGCGCTCCTGATGCCCCGCTCGCGACTGCCAGCTAAGAGGACGTCTCATGGCCAATAACAAGGATGTGGAGGTCATCTCCGCCCCGAACATGCTGCAGATCAAGGTTGGCGGCCCGGTCAGCCAAGGCGACCTGCACATGATCCAGAAAGCGGAAGAAGCGCTGAAGGATCTGCGTTCGGACTTCGGCCAATGGCTGGAGGAAGAAGTGGTCAAGCTCGAGGCGGCGGCCAAGCTCGTTCGCGAGACCGGGCTGAAAGGCGACGAGGGCGAGGCCCTCTTCGTCCGCGCCCACGACCTGCGCGGCCTCGGCACCACGTATGAGTTTCCGATCATTACGCGACTGGCCAAATCGCTGACCAAGATGATCGACATGCCGGAAAAGCGGCAGAAGGCTCCGCTCGGACTCGCCCTCGCCCATGTCGGCGCCATCCGGGCCGCGCTGTCGCAGAATATCCGCGATGACAATGACCGCGTCGCCGCCGAGCTCGCGGACGAGCTGGAAAAGCAGACGACGGCCTTCTCCGAGCCCTGGAAAGACGACTGACCGCCCGAGGCTGTCACCCGACCCGATACAAAAAAGCCGGTGTCCTGCACCGGCTTTTTTCGTGTCTGATCGAAAGGGCTGCGACTAGCTGGCGACCTTCTGCAATCCGTCATCCTCGTCAAAGCGGCTGAGGACATAGTCGAGGTCTTCTTCCGGGATTCCCTGGAAGCGCGTAATCGCGCGCTCGGCCAAATTGCGGCGGAACTGCGCCCGCCCGGCCTCATCCTGCGGGACCTCCATGCCGTGATAGACATCCAGCGCGGCCCGAACCGCCGGGTAGAGCCGTGACGGCATGCCGGTCCGGTCATAGACCGCCCGCAGACCCAGCGGTCCGGCATCGTGGACCAGAAGCCAGGCGCGCGAGTGAGTCACACCGGCCAGCTCGGCAAAGGCATGTTCGACAAATTCAATGTGCCCGCGCAGTAGCGCCCGCAGTATCAGCGAGGGCGTCAGCCGGCTGTTGAGCCGCAATTGCTGAACGAAATGCTTGGGGTCATGCGCCAGGCCGGCCTGGTCGACGAGATCAAGCGTGGCCCGCTCGCGCGCGCCCTCGGACAGCTCGACGGCGAGCTGCGGCGGCAAGGCATGGGATTTCACAAGGCGGTTGAGGGCCACATCACTGACATGGGCGATCAGACGCTCTGTCACGCTCAGTGGCAGGTGCGAGCGAGCCACGAAGGCATCCATCACACCACTGCTCTCGCAGAACTCCGCGAAAGCGCGCTGATAGGCGGCATCATCGAATTCGGCACCATTATTCGATGCCGCGATGGAGACCGCCGCCTCGTCACGACTGTCGAGCAGCTCGTGAACGACAATTGGCGCCACGTGCTCGCGACCGGCAATGGCACAACGCTTTGCCGTGTCAGCCGACTGCAGGACTGACAACAGGTCCTCATCGGTCAGGACGGGCGATGATTCCAGAACGGGCGTTGCGACACTGTCGACATCCTCGGCCAGCTTGCGGGCGACATCGCGCGGCAGATTGGGTGACTGGCGCAGCGTGATGGCCATCGCGCGCCGGACCAGCTCGGCCGCATCGCGGGAAATCACATCGAGAATGTCGCGCGCGGCGGTCCGCTCGGCTTCGGTCAGGGATGCCGAATCCATGCGACGGCAGATCTTGCGAGCCGCCATCGCCCGCGTCTCATCATTCTCGCCCTTCACCAGACGGCGGATATCCTCGTTTGTCAGGCGATTACGAAGGGCAACGACACTCATCGGGCTTCCGATTCAAAGGTTGTTCATTCGGCCAAATCTTGACGAAACATGCTTAACGAAAGCTTGCCGACGACAGGGCCGGGTTTACGAATTCCGCCCACGAGCGCTGCGTGGCGCCTCGAGGGAAGCAAGGATCTCCACCAGCGCGGGAGAGAGCTCGCCATTGCCAACTCGCAGATTGGAGCGCATCGCCGCGACCGACTGGATCACCGGCGACGGCCCCGAATATCCGCCCTCCGCAAGGCTCGGGATCGGTGTCGTCAGCATGTCGCCGACGGCCTGCACAGCAGTGGCACTTGCCATCTGCCGCGCCCCCGCACCGGACTGGCCGTGCGGACTGTCCTGACGGGTCAGGACAGCCAGGACCTCGCTGGTCGACCGGGGACGGTTCCCGTCGAAAAAGATCGGGCGATTGGCGCGGGCTGCTGCGGGAAACAGCGTATCGGCACGCTGGTCCGGACGATCCCGGGCCGCGCTGATCAGCTCGGCCGCACCGCCGGCTCCAAGGAAGTGTGCCGCATAGAGCTCGCCGCCGGATGCCGGACGGCCGATCCGCGACTCGATCACGCGGTTATTCTCGGCCGCGAGCTCGCCGGCCATGCGCGAGGCCGCGACCGCATCAAAGCGAAGGTCGAGGATTTCCTGGCGCCGGGACGGGTCTGCGACCACAAACCGGCCATTGGCATCCTGGCTGATCGCCTGGGCGGCGTCGCCATAACCATGATCGGCGCCGCGCCGGGCCAGAACCCCGAGCCAGGTCTGCTCGATAAACTGGAACATGCCGGCCGCACTCGATGTCCGCGCTTCAGCCCGCACATCGAAATTGCTTTCACGCGCCGCAGTATCAACCAGGAAGTTGAAATCCGTACCGGTTTCCTGCGCGGCCTGGCGAATGGCCCGCATGGTGAAGTCCTGGCTGCTGGTATCGACGGGGCTGACCACATCTGTCTCCGCGGGCGTGACGGCCGGTTGCTGGCGACTCACGGCATGCGAATCGCCTGCGCAGACTCGCAGAAACGTGGCTAACCCGGCGTTAACGCCGCTCGCAGCGCGCTTGCGTCACACCCTCGAAAGACCAATATTGGTTACGAGGGACGTCTGAACCGACACCAAGCCTCGAACCGGGGCACGACGAAGAAGGAGACGACGCATGACACGCCAGACCCGCAATCGATCCCGCAATCGATCCCGCAATCGATCCCGGATTCGTTACAGCCTTGCCGCCGCTCTCGGCGCCGCGACCCTGGTCGCGATGACAGCCGTGCCGACAGTCGCGGCGCAGCAGACGGATCCCGCGGCAACCACGGAACCGGCCGCCGAGGCGCCCCGGGAAACGGCCAGCCGAGACACGCCGCTACGCATCCGCAACGTTAATGGATATGCCGTGCTCGACCGCCAGCACCTGGTCCTGCGCGCCGGTGCCAGCCGCCGTTATCTGGTGACGCTCCAGCGCCGCTGTCTCGGGCTGCGCGGCAGCGCCGGAGTCGGCCTGAGCCTGCGCAACTTCAGCACCATCCACAACCCGCATTTCGAATATGTCGAGACCCGGGAGGACCGCTGCTATTTCGACACCATCGAAGCCGTCGAAAGCAATGACGAGGCGCGCGCCCTGATCGCGGCCCGCGCCGAAGCGGCGGAAGCCGCAGACGCCGATGCGGGCACAATGCGCTGACCCGACGGTCCTGCGCTGTCACCGAAGACGCCGGAAACAGGAAAGCCGACCCAAACGGGTCGGCTTTTTCTTTGCTCAGAAACCTGGGGAAATGGTACCGCCTTCCCGGATTGAACGGGAGACCTCTAGATCCACAATCTAGCGCTCTAACCAACTGAGCTAAGGCGGCACTCGGTATCACGATGCGTGTCCGGACTTCGCATCCGATCAGCTCGTAAGGCGCGGGAAACTAGCCTCCCCGCCCCCCTCTGGCAACCACCCTGTCAGGCGTTTTGCAGAGCGTGTTGCACACGTCCTGCACAAGGTCCCGACAGGCCCGACACCCGCCTATGCAGCGTAGCCGCGGTCACGGATATGGGCGCGCATCGCGGCGATCCGGTTCTCGTCCGACGGGTGCGTCGAGGCGAACTCGGCCGTGCGATGGTTGTTCGCCGACGACATACCGACCCAGAAATCCACCGCCTGACGCGCGTCATAACCGGCACCGACCATGTAATCGACACCCAGCCGGTCGGCCTCATATTCGTGCTCGCGCGAATAGGGCAGGATGACGCCATAGGTCACGCCCATGCCGAGCGCGGCGCCGATATCCTGGCTGTATTGGGCATATTCGGTCCCCGACGAGCCGATGGCACTGGCCAGAAGGCCGATGCCCATCTGCGCTGCCAGTTGCTGGCTGGCCCGCTCGGCCGAGTGGCGTCCGGCGATATGGCCAACCTCGTGCCCCATCACGGTCGCGACGTGATCATCAGTCTCCATGATGTCGAGAATGCCCTTGTAGAACCCCACCTTGCCATTGGGCAGAACCCAGGCGTTGACGGTGTCGCTGTCGAAAACGACGAACTCCCAATTGAGCTGGCTCTGTCCGGATGCCCGCACGATCCGGTCGCCGACCCGCTGCAGGCGGCGCTGATAGGACGGGTCGCGCAGCACACGCTCGCGCTGCAGGCTGTCTTGCCAGGCCTGTTCGGAGAGCTGGGCCAGCTGGCCGTCAGAGACCAGCATGAGCTGGCTTCTCCCCAGGGCCGCATTATCCGCGCAACCGGCAATGAAAGGCAGAACGGTTCCTGCCGCCAGACCCATGATCAACTCCCGGCGCCGGACCAGATCAGCTGGTGGTTTTGTGGACATCGCAATTCCCCCCTCGTGTGTTGACGCAATCAGCGATACCTTACCCCAGAGTGTTTTTCGCGTCTCGCCAAGAAAATGACGAAGACGCCTGCCAGTTTGATATTTCAGCTATTTCGGAGCCTCCCCATGAAAAGCCTCGGTCTCGCTCTCGGTCTGATAGTGGTCCTTCTGGTCGCCGCGATCTTCATCCTGCCCGCAGTGATTCCGGCCTCGACCTATCGCGAGCCGGTCGAGACCGCCGCCCGCGACGCCCTCAACCGTGAGGTATCGCTGGACGGCGACATCGCCTTGCAGATCTTCCCGCAACTGCAGATTCGGGCCAGCAATGTCTCGATCGCGAATGCCGAGGGCTTCGGAGAGGACGCGTTCGCCGAGATGCGGGAGATGCGGGTCGGCGTCCGGCTCATCCCGCTTCTCAGCCGTCGGGTCGAGATCACCGAATTCGTCCTCGTCGAGCCGACGATCCGGCTGGCACAGAATCGCCGCGGTAATAACTGGACCTTCACGCCGCCGGATGCTGCCGCCGCCGCGCCGTCAACCGAGGGCACCGGCTTTGTCCGCCGCGAAGGCGCTCTGCCGATCGAGGCCAGCTTCGGGGATGTCCGCATCGAGAACGGTGCGCTCTACTTCACCGATGGCAGCCAGTCGCGAGCCATTACCGGGCTCGACCTGTCGGTGGCCCTACCCTCGCTCGATACCGAAACCCGCGTGACCGGGGCCCTCAATGCTGACGGCCAGAGCCTCAGCTTCTCGGCCAATATCGGTTCGATCCGCGACTTCTTCGAAGGCCGCGAGACGCCGGTCATGGTGGGCCTCGGCGGCAATCTTGCTGATCTGAGCTTTGCCGGCCGCATCCTCGCCGGCGAAGCAATCGCCTATGATGGTGAGCTGGATGCCACAATCCCCTCTGTTCGTGCGTTGGCGGCGTTCGCCGGCGCGCCCCTGCCCGCCGGAGAGAATCTGGAACGCTTTCGCGCTGCTGGCCAGCTGAGCGGCGCCCCGGGTGAAATCAGCCTGAATGCCCGAACGCTGGCGCTGGACGCGATCTCCGGCTCGGGCAGTCTCGCCGTGAACCTGGCCGGCCAGCGGCCCATGATCAGCGGTGGACTGGTCCTGACAGAACTGGATGTGAACCCCTACCTGCCAACCGCAAACGACACCGCGGCCCCAACGTCGTCCGGCGGGATCCCGCCCTGGAGTGAGGCACCGATTGATCTGGCCGGTCTCGGGATCGTGGATGCCGACCTCAGCCTGTCTGTCGACCGCCTCCTCGTTCAGGCGATGGAAATCGGCAATGCCCGTTTGCGCGTCAACCTGCGCAATAGCCGGCTTGAGGTGAGGCTGGAAAATATCGCGCTTTACGAGGGCCAGGGCAGTGCAACGGTGGTGGCCAATAATCGTGGCCGCCAGCCCAGCTATTCCGTCGAGGCCCAACTGACCGGGCTCGATGCCGGCCCCTTCCTCGAAGCGGCTGCCGGTTTCGACAAGCTGCGCGGAACCGGTGCTCTCACCATCAACCTGCTGGCGGCCGGGCAATCACAGTCCGCGATCATGAACTCGCTCGGTGGCAGCGGTAATTTCAGTTTCGCGGATGGTGCCATCGTGGGCATCAACATTGCCGAGACCATCCGCAATGTGAGCCGTCTGGTCGGCGGCGGCGAGACTGACGGCGAGACGGCTGATGCCGACGCCGCCACCACCGGCGAAGAGCAAACCACCGATTTCTCGGCACTCACCGGCAGCTTCACCGTGGCGAACGGGCAAGTGTCCCAGCAGGATCTCCTGATGTTGTCTCCGCTCCTGCGCGTGACCGGCGCCGGGACCGTGAACCTGGCCGCACAGACGCTCGACTACCGGCTTCAACCGCGCGCCGTGGCCTCGATCCAGGGTCAGGGCGGCGAACGCGACCTGCGCGGCATCACGGTTCCGATTCGTCTGCGCGGCGGCTTCAACACCGTCTCGGTCGGCGTTGACACCGAGGCTGTTGGCCAGGCACTGCTACAGGGCGCCCTGAGCAATGCGCTTGGCAGCCAGGGAACAACCAATCCCCGGGATGCCCTGCGTGACGGGCTGCTCAATGCCATCGGGATCGGTCCGGAGGGCGAAGGTGATGCGGCGCCAGCCGGGGAAGAACCGGCAGTCCAACCCGATCCCGCCGAACAACTCCTGCGGGGCTTGCTGAACCAGCGGCGCAACCGGAACCAGCAGCCGGCAGAAGAGCCGGCCGGTGACCCGCAATAGACGCCGGATGAATGACCGATGAACCCGGCGTCCGGTCTGGGTTCAGGGACATCATGACAGGGTCGGGACATCTATTTCGAGACCCGCACAAGGGGAGACAGACATGAATATGAAGCGTTTGGGACAGGCCGCACTCAGCCTTGTGCTGACAGGCTTGGCAGGACAGGCCGCGGCCCAGTCCATCATCCTCTATGCGGATACGAACTTCCGCGGCGCCGAGGTCCGGGTGACCGGCGATGTGCGTAATCTGGATTCCGTGCGTTTCAATGATCGCGCCTCCTCATTCCGCATCGTCTCTGGCGAATGGGAGCTGTGTCAGCACGATGATTACAACGGCACCTGCGAGATCCATTCGTCCGACCAGGCCAGCATGGGCCGCATGAATGACCAGCTCACCTCCCTGCGGCCGCTCGTGCCCGGTGCCCCCGGACGCCCCGGGCGGCCTAGCGGCGGCAATTCCGGTCCGTCCCTGACATTTTTCTCCGGTCCCAACTACACGGGTCGGTCGGTGACGATCACCTCCAGCATCACCAATTTCCAGCAGATCGGATTCAACGACCAGGCGCGCTCGGTCCGTCATAGCGGCCGGCGGACCTGGATTGTTTGCCAGGACGCCAACTTCGAGGGCGCCTGCATGGAAGTCAGCGGTGACATCGCCAATATAGGCGGTGGCATGGGCGGCCAGATCAGCTCTGCCGAGCCCGATTATGACGGTCGTCCCAGTCGGCCCGGGCGTCCGGGCGGCGGCGGGAATGTGCCGCGGTCCGGTGTCTTCCTCTACGATGGCGTGAGCTTTGGCGGGCAACGCGTGGATGTCGACTCTGACATCAGCAATCTGAGCCGCCTCGGCTTCAATGACCGCGCCGAAAGCCTGGTCGTGGCACGCGGCGAGACCTGGATCGTCTGCGACGACGAAGGCTTCACCGACAGCTGTCAACGCGTCGAGGGCGAAGTCAGCGATCTATCCCGCCTCGGGCTGCGCAACCGGATCACCTCGCTGCGCCGCGTTGATGACAGCTGGGGCGCACCGGGTGGCGGTTATCCTGGGCCGGGAGGCCCGGGTGGCGACATTCGTGGCGGCGTCCGCGGGGTAAACAGCCTCTTCTTCGCCCGCCCGGAGATCAACGGCTATGCGGTGGACCGCTGCCTCGGCGGCTATGGCGGAGGCTGCGACCAGAGCGCCGCGGACCGCATGTGCCAGGCTTCGGGCATGCGGCGTGCCGCCTACTACAGCGTCGACCGCTATAATCGGGCCCGGACCTGGTTCCTTGGCGACAACCGCGCCTGCACGTCAGGACAGTGCGCGCCCCTCGTTGACGTCCTCTGTACGCAATAGGTCGATACCGGCTTGAAAACCGACGCCGCTCCCGAAAGGGGGCGGCGTTTTTCGTGCACCAAAGGCTGCAAGCGTCAGAGCTTGCTGTTGGGTCGGCGGCCGAAATGCCCTATGATAGTTACATATGAAACTAACTCGCCGTCAGGCGCGACCGGAGCCGACCCATGCCCGTGAATGATCCTGTGGTGGCGGAACAAAGCCCCGCTGCCGATTTTACCATTGACCAGAAGTGGGACCGCTATTCTGCCGAGGAGCACGCCATCTGGACGACGCTGTACGAGCGCCAGATGAAAGTCCTGAAGGGACGCGCGGCACCCGAGCATTTTGCCGGCCTCGACATGCTCAATCTCAATGAGGGCGGCATTCCGGATTTTCGCCGGGTCAATGAGAAGCTCGAGAAGCTGACCGGCTGGACCGTTGTCACCGTGCCGGGCCTGATACCGGAAAAGGATTTCTACGAGCACCTGGCCAACCGCCGCTTTGTCTCCGGCCGTTTCATTCGCGATGGCGAAAAACTGGACTATCTGCCGGAGCCCGACATTTTCCATGACGTCTTCGGTCATGTGCCGCTGCTCACCCAACCGGTTTTTGCGGATTACATGCAGGCCTATGGCGAAGGCGGGCTTCGCTCACTGCAGTTCGATGCGATCAAGCACATGGCGCGGCTGTACTGGTACACGGTGGAATTCGGGCTGATCAACACGCCGGAAGGACGCCGGATCTATGGCGCCGGGATCGTCTCCTCCCGGGCCGAATCGATTTTCAGCCTCGAAGCCCGCTCCCCCAATCGCCTGCACTTCGATCTCGAGCGCATCATGCGGACCGACTACCGCTATGACGACTTCCAGCAGAGCTATTTTGTCATCGACAGTTATGAGGAGCTGATGGAGGCCACCTACGCCGACTTCGCCCCCATATACGAGCGTCTTCCCGGCCTGTCCGAGTACAAGCCGTCGGATCTCACCGATCGTGACAAGGTCTATTCACGCGGGAGCCAGGCATACGCCAAGGCAGGCGGCCTGCCGGGCAAGGCTGAGGCTGTCTGAGGACAGCCCGGCCGAGTTGAACTCAGCTCAGGACCGGGCTGACCCGTCCCTCCGCCACTTCAGCGAGGCGGACGGTTCCCGTCTTGGCAAGTGCATCAACCAGTTTCTGCCGGGATACCGGTTTCACGATGTAGAAGGAGGCGCCCGCCGCGCGGCACTTCTCTTCCATCTCGGGATTGCGGGCGCCGGAATAAACGCCAATGGCGCCGCCCCCGAGACGTGACTGGGTATCCGCGATGAAACGGATCGCATCGCTTCCGGCAAGGCTGAGATCGCAGAGCACGAGGACAGGGCCTCCGCCAAGCCCATCCAAATGCTTCAGCGCATCCTCGGGACGCGTGAAGCCATTGAATGTAAAATCAATTCCAGCGTCCTCAAGATCCGCCCGGAACAGGAAGTGCTCGTCCGGATCATCGTCCACCAGAATGACAGAAACAGACCTGACCTCAGACAAATGCGTCCTCCCCGACGAATTGAAGGCGGCAAACTATCACGAAAATTGTGTTTGTGTAGGCCAGTTCAGAATAGGATTATTCCGCCCGGATCCCTGCCGTCAGACGCGTTGGAATGGATAGAAATCCGGACCCAATCCAAGAATTTGCGTCAACGCATCCAGCGCCGCCCGCGACTCCACCATCAAGGCGGGGTCACCCAGCTCGTCCGGAGACAGCCGATCGCGGTAATGCTTTGAAGCCCAGACGGTCAGCTGATCATGCAAGGCGTCCGTCATCAACGCGGCCGGCGTAACAGCGGCGCGCTCTTCCGGTGTCAGCACGACACGCAGCCGGAGGCAGGCCGGTCCGCCACCATTGCGCATGGACTGACGGACATCGACAAACTCGACCCGGCCGATCGGCCCGTTGCCGGCCACCATCGCCGCGCAATAGCCCCGCGTGGTTTCGGTCTCCTCGGTTTCCTTGGGGGCAATCAGCGCGAGGCGATCCTCACCGGGCCACTCCAGAAGCTGCGAGTTGAAGAGGTAGGAGGTGATCGCATCACCGATCGGAACCTCGGCCTCGGGGACCTCGACGAACACGGGCTCGAACAGACCGTTGGCAGCCCGCCGGATGGCCTCGAGGGCGCCATGCCTGTCCTCGAAGGCAAGCTCGTGGAAGAACAGCGTGGTCCGGGTTCCCACACACACGACATCATTGTGGAAGGCACCGGCATCAATGGCGGCCTGCGACTGGCGCAGGAAGACGCAGCGCTTGGGATCGAGACCGTGCGACCGGGCCACGGCCTGACACGCTTCCAGTGTCTGCCGGGCCGGGAAGGCCCCCGCCCAGCTCTCACCGGCAGACCGGCCATAGACGAAAATCTCGACCCCTTCGCCGCCCTGCTCGGCGCACAGCCGGACATGATTGGCCGCGCCCTCGTCGGCGAAATCCGCCTGCATCGGCAAGGGATCGTGAACCGAGAACCGGGAGGTGTCGGCAAAGGCCCAGGACAGGCTGCGTTGCGTCTGCCGACCCTCGATCGAGCGGTGTAGCGTGGTGAGGAGATTGGCCGGCGTAAAATGAACACGGCCATCGGCTGTGTCGGCCGAGGGTGAGACAGTCGCCGCATTTGCCGCCCACATCGGCGAGGCAGAGCTCGCCTTGCGCACCAGGCCCGGCGCCTGCTTCCAGGCCGCCTCCACGACCTGGGCGTCACTGCCGGAGAAGCCGGCGCGGCGTAGGAGCGGCAGGAAGGGGCGCTCGTGTGGTGGCAAAAGGCCCTGAACCAGCCCGGCATCGGCCAGCCGCTTCATCTTGGTCAGACCTTCCAGCACGCCTTGGCGCGGCGAGGAGACCAGCCCGCCATTCCTGGCGCTCGCCAGATTGCCGTCAGAGAGACCACCATAATTATGGGTCGGCCCGATCAGGCCATCAAAATTGGCTTCCTGCGCGAACATGCTCAATCAACCCCTTTGACGGCCATGCGCTCCGGCGTTCGAGCCGCCTGCGTCGCAACCGGATAGGCGCAATAATCGGCGGCGTAATAGGCGCTCGGCCGCAGATTGCCGGATTGACCCGGTCCACCGAAGGGCATGTTCGACGCCGCGCCGCAGGTCGGTCGGTTCCAATTGACGATGCCGGCACGGCTCTCGACCCAGAAGCGGTCCCACAGGGCTTCGTCGTCAGACACGAGACCGGACGACAGACCATAGGCCGTCTTGTTGGCCGCCGCGATCGCCTCATCGAAACTGGCCACGCGAGTGACCTGGATAAGCGGCCCGAAGACTTCTTCATCCGGGGCATCGATGCCGGTCACGTCGAGCAGTCCGGGTCGGACGAAGGCATCGCCCAGCTCGGTAACCCGTGCGACTTCAAGCAGAGGCTGGGCACCGCGACGAACGAGGTCACTCTGGGCATCCAGCACAGACTGGGCGGCCCGGGCAGAGACCAGCGGACCGATGAAGGGCTCTTCATCCGCGTCCCAGCGATCAATGGTCAGCTGGCCAGCGATGCGGATGATGGCCGCTATGACAGCCTCCCCGAATGCCCCCTCGGGCAGGATCAGGCGGCGCGCACAGGAACAGCGTTGACCGGCTGTGACATAGGCAGAATGCACCGCGATACGGGCCGCCGCCTCAGCGTCAGCCGCGTCCCAGACCACAAGCGGGTTATTGCCGCCCATCTCCAGCGCCAGCTGGATACCGGTCCGGCCCGCAAACTTTTCGTGAATGAACTTGCCGGTTCCCCAGGCCCCGGTGAACAGGACGCCATCGAGCTCGGAATGGTCCAGCGCGGCAGCCCCGGTTTCGCGGGCGCCCTGCACCAGGTTCAGAACGCCGGCCGGGAGACCGGCGGCGTCCCAGGCCTTCACCATCGCTTCGCCCACACCGGGCGTGATCTCCGACGGTTTGAAAACGATCGTATTGCCGGCAATCAGCGCCGGAACGATATGACCATTGGGCAGGTGGCCGGGGAAATTATACGGCCCGAGGACGAGCATCACACCCAGCGGCTTATGGGCCAGACGTGCATAGCCGAACGCGGTTTCGGCTTCATGGCCTGATGTCCGCTCGGCATTGGCTTTCGCGGAGATGTCGATCTTGCCGATCATGGCGCCAGCCTCGGCCAGACCCTCCCAGCGTGGCTTTCCAGTCTCACGGGAGATCAGTTCGGCAATATCGGCCTTGCGTGCCTCGAGTTCAGCCTTGTAGCGCTCGACGATCGCGATGCGCTCGGCCACCGGGCGACGGCCCCAGGCGGAGAACGCCTGACGGGCGGCCTTGAACGCCGCATCGACATCAGCCGGTGTTGCGGTGTGCCCGGACCAGACCACGCTGTTGTCGGCCGGGTTGTGCGACATCAGCTCGCTGCCATTGCCCGTATGCCAGTCACCCTGGATGAAATTCATGATCCTACCTCTTGCGTCGCCAGAAACGGGCGCGATCGCCTTCGCGCAAATCGAGTGCCTGCATGGTGTCGTAGGACACGCCGACAACATCCCCGTCATCCACGACCTCGGCATAGCTGGTCCGGAAGTCGTCGAAACGATCTGACGAGAGAATACCGTCTGCGCCCCCTGTCGTGGTCGCGGCCCGAACCGTCACTTCACGGCTTTCGCGAAGCGTGCGGATGTTTTCGGTCCAGGTCGACACCAGCGGCCCGCCGTCGAAGATGTCGACATAGCGGTCATAGTGGAACCCTTCCCACTTCAGCAGATTATAGGCGCCCTCGCCGTCCTTGTGGGTCTTGCCGATGACAGCCCGCGCCGGCTCCGGGAGCAGATCGACATAAATCAGATGCTGCGGCCCGAGGTCGAGAATGAACTGGTTGTCGGTCGCCGCTGACAGTCGGTCGGCATCATCAAAGTCCATGCGGAAGAAGGGCCGCGAGACATGATCGAAGAAGGGCGAGGATCCATCGTCGTGGACGACGCCGCGCAGCTCGGCCAGCACCTTCTCGCCGAACCGGTTCGGCCCGGCCGCAATCAGCATGTAGCGAGACTGGGCAACCAGTCGACCGGCCCCGCTGCCGCGACCGGCCTCGGACACGAACAGCGTCCCGACCTCGGATGCGCCGGCAAAGTCATTGACCAGCAACATCGCGTCCATGTCGAAACGGCGGTCGGCTTCGGTCGAATGCTGAGCAAGCGTCATGATCTTGAAATCCCAATAGGGTTTCGAGACGCCCACCATGGCCTTCACGGCCGAGCAGCCGACAATCCGGCCGGTTTCCGTATCTTCCAGCATCAGCTGGTAGGTATCTTCTGTCTGGGTTTCGCCGGGACCGGCGAACGCGGCCTCTGACTTTACCAGGCGCTCCTCGAGCACCTCCGGCGGCACGGCGAGCGAGGTGAAGCCCGTTCCGGCTTCCTCTGCGAGCCGGACGAGCGCATCCAGATCCGACCGTTTGGCCGCACGTACGATCAGCATGATCTCTCCCCGATCACTCTTCAGCCCTGGCCCTTGGCCAGCGCCCGCGCTTCACGCGCATCAAATTGGCCCTGCGCAAACTTCATCAGCATGATGGCCGAAAGTTTCGCTCGCTCGCTGAAGCTGGACAGCTTGACGATCTCGCGATCGGAATGGATGTCGGCACCGCGCACCCCGAGCGTATCGACATTGGGACACCCGGCTGCCCAGAGATTATTGCCCTCACACACGCCGCCGGTGTCCTGCCACCGGATATCGAGTCCCAGCGCTGATCCGGCCGCTTTCGTCCACTCAAACATTTTCGCATTGGCCGGTGACATAGGCTTGGGTGGGCGGGTGAAGCCCCCGTGCAACTCGGCCTCGATACCGTCGCGAACCCGGATCTCGTCAACGAGGCGCTCGAGTTCAGCGTCGACCCAGACCCGGTCATTCTCCGTTTTCACCCGCACATTGAAGCGAACGACGGCATTGTCGGGCACAACATTCGGCGGGCCACCACCGTCAATGCGAGCCAGATTGAACGTCACATCGGGACGTTTGCCGTTGAGCTGGTCCAAGCCAAGCCCGAACTGGCAGGCCGCGGCCAAGGCGTTGCGGCCAAGATGATGCTCCCGTCCGGCATGGGCCGACTTGCCGGACACTTTCAGCGACCAGTTGCCTGATCCCTTGCGGGCGCCCGCCAGTGATCCGTCGGCAAGGGCCGGCTCATAGGTCATGCCAATGTCGGCGCCGGCGGCCAGCTCTGCGAGGATCGGACCGGAACCCAGCGAGCCGATCTCCTCATCCGGACTGATCAGCACATCAATGCCGATCTCGTCCTTCCATGGCGACCGCTGCAGTCCAAGAATACCGTGCAGCATCACGAGAATGCCGCCCTTCATGTCCGCCACGCCCGGCCCATTCAGCGTGTCATCATCCCAGAGCTCGGTGGTCTGGAAATGGCTGCCGGCCGGAAACACCGTGTCATGGTGACCGGTCATCACGATCCGGATCGGCGCCTGGGGCCGAATTCGGCAATGAAAGGATGGCGTAAACGCCTGCTCACGAACGGTACCGTCCGGATCGACAACAGTGGTCGGTGGCAGATCGATGGCGCTGATCTCACCACCGGTCTCGGCGAAGGCCCGTGCGAGCTCGGCCCGCATGATCTCGAGACCTTCCGCATTGCGGCTTCCCGAGTTGATCGCGGACCACGCCTTGACGGTTTCGATCATGCCGTCTGCCCGCGTATCGATCCAGTCGAGTACGGCGCGTTCGTCCGGATTAAGGTCCAGTTTGCTGTGCATGACCCAGTGATAGCCGTTTAAACGGGGCCGTCCACCCCCGGCCGACAGGTTGAGTCAGCCGGGGGTTGAGGCCGCCAATCAGGCCTGCTGAAGGGCCTGCTCGAGATCGGCAATAAGGTCGTCGGGGTTCTCGATACCCACCGAAATACGCACCAGCCCATCGGAAAAGCCCTGGCGCTTGCGCAGTTCCGGATCAACACCGCGGTGGGTCGTCGAGCCGGGGTGGCAAATCAGGGTTTCGGTCCCGCCGAGGCTGACGGCAAGCTTCATGACCTGCAGGGCATTCAGCATGCGGAAAGCCGCCTTCTCGTCCGCGAGATCAAAGGCAAAGGTCGAGCCTGCCATCGAGGCCTGGGCGTGGAAGACGTCACCGTCGCGCGTCCCCTTCTCGAGGAAGCCCAGATACCGCACCCGGCCGACCTTGGGGTGATCGCGGAGATATTCCGCTACCTTGCGGGCCCCGAGGGCGGCCGCTTCCATCCGGATCTTCACCGTTTCAAGCGAGCGCAGCAGCATCCAACAGGTATGGGCGTCGAGGTTGGTACCGAGATAGCCGCGAAGTCCGCGGATCTGGGCCATCGCCTCGCTCGATCCCGACGCCGAACCGGCGATCAGGTCGGAATGGCCACCGATATACTTGGTCAGCGAGTAGATCACGACATCCGCGCCGAGCGAGATCGGTGCCTGGCCGACCGGCCCAAGGAAGGTGTTGTCGACGACGATCCACGGGCGTGTGCCCTGCTTTTCCTTGATCATGTCGGCAATACGGCGACAGGCTGCCAGATCAACGAGGTCATTGGTCGGATTGGTCGGGGTTTCGGTATAGATGACCGAGACCGGCCCCTGCGCCATGGCGGCTTCCGCGGCTTGGCGCAGCTCGTCTTCGTGGGCACCCGCAAAGAAGTCCACCGACTTGATGCCGTAATGGGGCAGGAATTTCCGGATCAGGCTTTCCGTGCCGCCATAGAGCGGGGTCGACTGCAGGATCACCGAGCCCGCATGTGTCAGCGCCATCAGGGTCGTTGAGATCGCGGCCATGCCGGAGGAGAAAACAGCCGCCTCGTCGGCGCCGTCATAGAGCGCCAAACGGTCTTCCAGAACTTCCATGTTCGGATTGTTGAACCGCGAATACATCAGGCCGGCGGCCTCCGGGTCTCCCTCCTCGGCCTGGCCGAGCGTGACGCGGAAAAAGGCGGCGCCGTCCTCGGCGGTCGCGAAGGCGAAGGTCGAGGTCAGGAAGATTGGCGGCTTGATCGACATTTCAGAGAGCTTGGGGTCATAGCCATAGCTCATCATCTGGGTCTCGGGGCTCAACGTATGCCCGGCGATTTCGCGCTTGCGATAGGATTTGTCCGGCTTGCTCATCAGTGTCCTCCTGACGCTTCGCGGCCTCGATGCCGCCGAAGGTTTGAGCCGGTGTGAACCGCTCGGAAGACCCGGTCAAGCCCGTCCTCAGCAAGGCGGAATTTCCGCCCAATCATGCCCGCACACAGCCCGAAACCCGCATGAAAATTCCAGCATGAAACCCGAAACAAAAAAATGCGGCCCGGTGGCAAACACCGGGCCGCACTCATTTCAGCGATCGTTCGACGATTAATCGAGAACGATGACCACTTCCGTACGACGGTTCAGCGGCTCGCGTGCACCATCGGCGGTCGCAACAGCGTTGCGGGTCTCACCAAAGGCTTCCATCGAGATCGTGCTGGCCGGGACGCCGAGGCGAACCAGTTCGTCACGAACAACGCGGGCACGGCGCTCGGACAGGCCCACATTGTAGGACGCTGCACCGGAACGGTCCGTGAAGCCGGCGACGGTCACGCGGGTGACGCCGCAGGAACCACGCTGGTTGGACGCCTGTGCAATCACTGCACGCGCCTGAGCCGTCAGCGTTGAGCTATCCCATTCGAAGTAGACCGGGAAGCTCACGTCGTCACACGCCGGCGGAGGCGGCGGAGGCGGCGGGGGCGGAGGCGGAGGAGGCGGCGGCGGCGGGGGCGGCGGCGGCGGAGGCGGCGGAGGCGGCGGCGGGGCTGCGAAGGAATAACGCAGACCAACCCACAGCTCGTGACCACCCAGACCATCGACGCTCACGCCCGGAACATAATCCGAGCTGCCGGTGGAGAAGTAGCGGTACTCGGTGTCCAGGGTCAGGCGCTGGGTCAGATCCCAGCCGATGCCGGCCATGACCTGCCAAGCGAACGGATTGTCGCTGTCATCGACAACGACGTAATCAGCCGGTGTCGGGATCAGGGGCGTGGTGCCCGTGGTCCAGCCAGACAGCGTACCACTGGTTTCGGCGAGACCGAGGCCAAGGCCGACATACGGATGGTAAGTGCCATTCGGATTGAAGTCGAAGATCGCGTTGGCCATGAGCGACCAGATCTGGAAGTCGCTCTGACTGTTCTCGAAGCCACCGACAGCACCGGTGTCATTGTAACGGTGGGCCAGCTCGCCTTCAAGGCGGAAGCCATCCATCCATTCATAGCCGAGAGCGACCGCTTCGCGGTAATTGCTCTCGCCCTGGATTTCACCATTCAAAGCACCAGAGACATCCGTGTCACCCGGGCCGCCGTAACCGACAGCGCCACGCGCATACCAGCCTTCATCAGCGAACGCGGGAGCCGCTGCCAGGAAGGCCCCGACGGCGACCGCCGTAAAAAGCCGTTTCTTCATCATTCCCCCTTCGGGAGCCGCGCTCCCTTGGTGTGACTGATCGTTTTCGACCGCATGTCGAACCCGAGGATCTACCCGATACGAGTTATTTCCTATTCCTTGATTACTACAATTAGATCGCGAGCGCCATACTGATGGCGGGCGTTTCAGGCATTTGATGTTTAATTTTGTGCCCGTTGCAGGAATGCGACACCCATAGATCATTCCCTCAGATTGCAATCCATAAAGGCCAGTAATTTCAGTGAGCTGCGGATTCCAGCAAGCCTCCGACCACTGAATGACCGGTCAAAAAGCTGTAGCAAGATTACATCGCCTTAAGCCGGAACGGTTCGGCTTCAATCAAAACTGGCAGAGATCACGCCAGCGCCACCCCGCACTGCAGCAATAGCCTCGCCTGACTCGGATTCGTAGGCTGCCAGATAGGCGTCAATGACAACGCCATCACGTCGATAGAGGTCATTGAGGTATCGCACCTCGCCATTGCTGTCGCCGACCACGGTCCAGTACGCGATGTGAACCGGGATGCGATCATCAAGCCAGATGACCCTCGGAGAGCTCCCGGCCGTGACCTCGTCAATTCGCTCGCGATCCCAACCGTCCTGCTCCGCAAGAACCCATGCCGCCAGCGCCAGGGGATCTCGAACGCGGATGCATCCCGCGGAAAAGTCCCGGCGCGTGCTGACGAAGCGATCGCGCTCTGTGGTGTCGTGAATGTAGATATTGTTGCTGTTGGGAAAAATGAACTTCACCTCGCCCATTGGATTGGTCGGTCCCGGCGGCTGGGACATCCGGTACGGCCAGTCATTGTCCCACCGGCTCCAGTCGATCTCATAGACCGAGATCGGCGCTCCGGAGCGGTCATAGATCCGGAAGCCATACTCGCGGACAAGCGCCGGGTTGCGGCGGAAGGACTGGAAGCGTGGACGGGCCGAGCCGGTCGGCAAGCCCCACCACGGATTGAGCACAATATATTGCATGTCTTCGGAGAATTCTGGCGTCGAGCTGGCCTGTTGGCCCACCATCACCTCATGCTCGCGGGCGAGTTGGCCATTCTCCCAGGCCTCGAGCCGGAAATCGGCAAGGTTGACCCAGATATGCCGACGCCCGAGATCGCGGGTCCGCCAGCGGCGCTGCTCCAGATTGGCCATGAGCTGGCCGATGCGGCGGTCCGGCGGCAGGTTGAGCTGCCGCAAGGTCGCCTGGTCCAAACGCCCGGTCGGTGCGAGATTGGCACCGCCCTGATATCGCCTCAGCGCGGTTTCGAGACGCACGTCGAACGGGTCGCCATCGCGCCAGGCGGCGTCGAGCAGACCTTCTGCAGTCATCCGGGTGCGCAACTGGTCGACCCGGTCGCCCTGGTCACCCACCGCAAGCGAGGCCCCGGGCGCGACGCCGGACCAGATCGGCGTGACCGCCATCACCCGCATCATCTCCAGCCGCAGCGCGTCATAGTCGCGGACACGCGGCGTGCTGTCCTCGATCGCCTCGATCGCATCACCCGCATCGAAGGCCCGTTGCAGCCGTCGGACAAGGACTTCCGCCTCTTCGTCGACGAGTGGGCGGGGTGCCCGCGTGGTCGCGTCGATCAGGCCGTGCTCCAGCCACCCCGCATATCGCAGATAGGCCAAACCGGCGAGACGGTTGCGCTCGCTCTCTGACCGCGTCCCGTCGAGGATGGCCCGGGCATAGTGATCAAGGTCGGGCAGGCCGTGACTGGGGGCGTCAAAGAGGCTGATGGCGATTGCCTCGCGATGGACGTCGGTCCACCCCGAAATACGGTCCGCCCATCGGGCCAGGTCCGCCGGCGGACGCGCGGTTTCAACCGGCGCGGGGCTGATGGCCGCCTCCGCACCTGTATCAACGACAGAGTCGGCAGCACTGTTGGCAGTCTGAAAGGCCAGAGCCGACGTGCACGTCACCAGCGCCAGGGCCGCGCCTGACATGGCCGTCTGAAAATGCCGTCGAACCACCCTGTCCCCCTGTCCAGTCCACGATCACGTTAACCATTTCGAACCGGTGTGCAACCTGCCGGCGGGTCCGCAAAGAGGCGCTCGAAACCGGCGCTCAGTCGGGGCCGTCGCGAGAGGCCTTCTCATCCGGGTCACCGATATCCTCGGCCATGATCTCGGCCAGCGAGACCACGCGGGAGCGGGCCTTGTCGATATAGGCTTCATTGTCGAAGACATCGGTATCGGCGTCCCAGACCTCGAACAGCTGCTGCAGACTCTCCTCGTCATGCCTGGCGAAGGCTTCGGTCTTGCGGCGGGCACGGGCAGGCGTCTCACCGAGCACTTCCAGGGACTGCCGCGCGGCATCCAGCGACGACCCGAACATCTCGCGAATCGCCAGATCGGCCCCTGCGGCGCGCAACTGGTAGACATGCTCCCGGCTGGCGGCCCGCGCGATAACATAGACCTGCGGATAGCGTTGCTTGACGTGATGGACCAGCTCCACTGCCCGCTCGCGATTATCGGTGCACACGACCAGCAGCTTCGCGCGCGCGATACCGGCCGCTTCCAACAGACCCGGGCGCATCGCATTGCCGTAATAGACCTGGATGCCGAACTTGCGCAGACCGTCGATATGCTCGGCTGAATTGTCGAGGACGACAGGCTTGTAGCCATCCATCACCAGCAGGCGCTGGATGATCTGGCCGAAGCGTCCCATCCCGGCAATGATGACCGGCGCTTCGGACTCAATGGTATCCTCCTCGCGCTCGGGACTCGCGGGGCGGCGAACGCGCGGTGAAACCCAGCGCTCGAACACGATCATGATGAGCGGCGTCGCCATCATGGAGAGCGCCACGACCAGACCGGCAATGCCGGCAATCGCGTCCGGGATGACGTTGACGCCGCCGGCAAAGGCCAGCAGCACAAAACCGAACTCACCGCTCTGGGCCAGAGAGAAGGTGAACAGCCAGCGCGCCCGCCCCTTCATCCGGAAGGCGAAGGCGAGGGCCAACAGGATCAATCCCTTCACCCCGATCAGCGCCAGCGTCAGCCCGATGATCAGGCCCGGATGGTCGCCCAGAAGGGCAAACTCCATCGAGGCACCGACGGTAATGAAGAAGACGCCAAGCAGCAGCCCCTTGAAAGGCTCCAGGTCACTGACCAGCTCGTGACGATATTCACTCTCGGCGAGCAGGACACCGGCCAGGAAAGTCCCCAGCGCCGGAGACAGTCCGACCATGCTCATCAGCACGGCGATGCCGATGACGAGAAAGAGCGCGGTCGAGAAGAAGAGTTCATGCAGGCCGGTGCGGGCAATGATGCGAAAAGCCGGTCGGGTCAGATAGCGCCCGCCCAGGATAATGCCGCCGACAACACCGAGCGTGACGAGACCCTGGGCCCAGGCCGGCAGGTGCGCGAAGGGCGTATCCCCCCCGCCATGGGCCGCAAGATCGCCGGCGACGCCCTCGCCGCCCGGCAAGGCCAGGAAAGGCATCAGGGCCAGCATCGGGATGACGGCGATGTCCTGGAAGAGCAGAACCGAGAAGGCGGACTGGCCGCCCTCGGTTCGCAGCCAACCCTTCTCCCCCAGCGTCTGAAGCACGATGGCGGTCGAGGACAGGGCAAAGATCAGGCCGAGGGCGATGGCCAGCCGCCAGTCCAGTCCGATGACCAGACAGAAGGCCGCGACCGCCGCAGTGGTTACACCGACCTGCAATCCACCCAGCCCGAACAGGCGCAGACGCAAGTCCCAGAGTAGTCGCGGCTGCAATTCCAGACCGACCAGGAACAGCATCATCACCACGCCAAACTCGGCAAAGTGCTGCACATTCTCCGGATCCGACCCGACCAGGTCGAGGATCGGTGCGATCGCCACCCCGGCCAGCAGATAGCCCAGCACCGAACCGAGACCCAGCCGATGAGCGATCGGCACGGCAATCACGCCGGCACCGAGATAGATCGCAGCCTGCAGGAGGAGTGTGTCCATCACGCCCACCGAATCACGGCCAGGCCCCATGCGCTGGCCTTGCCAGCATAGCGTGCCTGATCAGCGCGACCAGCCGGTTGTTGCGATGCAGCGATGAAAGGCCGTGACGGTGCTCAGCAATCCAGTGCGCCGTCGAAGACCTCGCTCAGGCTTGGTTGCCGACCGGTGATCCCGCCAGCAATCCGGCACCGGGCTGCCGCGTCGATGCGCGTATCGCCCGCCAGCTCTGAGGCAATCGCCAGCGTGCCCTCGGTCCGAGAGAAGACTTCCGGTCCACCGCCATCACGCGTGTCGAAGCGCATCGCCGCTCCGGTATCGGTCCAGCGGGGCCAGTCCGCCCCGATTCCCTCGCCATCACCCGGGTTGCCGCGGCGTGCGAAAGCCGCCCAATAGGCGCCCATGGTCCGGGCCAGCTCGATCCGTCCTTCCGCATTGCGATCATTGAACAGGACGCTGTCGAAGGAGCCGAACAGTTCGAAATGATTGAACACGAATGGAATTTCCATGGCGTGCGAGGCTCCGAGCAACTCGCCCGTATTGGTGACCAGCACCGAGCCGCCCTCATCCCAGTCAAAACGGTACGACCAGAGGTCCGAGCGACCATTGGCGGCGAGCCGGTTGAGCAGGCTATCAACCGCATTATAGCGCCAGATCCGGCTGGGATACTCCACCGCCGCCTCATAGGCGTCGCGGTCGCGCAGCCAGACCAGCGGACCAAGGCGCCGGGTCAGGGTGGGGTCGAACACCGTGTAGAGCTTCATCTCGTCGCGATTGGTGCCCGAGATCAGGGGAACCGGCGCAAAACCGTCCGGGTCTGCGGCCGCCGCGAGAATACCACCCTCCCGTAGCGTCACACCGTCCTCGATCATGCGCGGCAGCGAGGTCAGCTCATTATTGCCATCACGATAGGCGTCGAAGACGGTCGCCAGCGAAGCGGCGCGCAAGCTTGCCCCGTCGGCGTCCGGCCCGGCGATCGCCGCCGCCGCGGCCAGCCCGGCTAGCGCGTCTGTTCCACCACCATTCTCGGCAATCGTCAGCGGCACGGATGCAGTCCCGCCGCTCTGCATGATCGCCCCGTGAAAAAGACCGCGCGCCTGCGGCATCGCCATCAGGCCGGCAATATTATAGGCGCCCGCACTCTCACCGAAGATGGTGACCCGGCCGGTATCGCCGCCGAAAGCCTCGATATTGCCATTGATCCAGCGCAGCGCCTCGACCAGGTCGAGCAAGGCAAAATTGGCGGCTGCATCGTCGGCAATACCAGGCTCGGCCCGCAAGGCCGGATGCGCCAGGAAGCCCAACGGCCCGAGCCGGTATTGCACAGCGACGATGATCACATTCTGTTCGCTCGCCAGGGTCGAACCATCATAGGCCGAGGACGAACCCCAGACATTGGCACCGCCATGGATCCACATCATCACCGGCAGGTCGTCACCCGGCGCGGCATTGCGCGGCGCATAGATATCAAGGGTCAGGCAGTCTTCAGAGCCGACCAGCTCACCGACCTCCTGACCGTCGACTGCGCTCAGATTGTTGGTGATCTGCGGACAGACCGGTCCGGCTTCAAGCGCGGCCATACGGGTCTCGAACGCGACCGCGGGACGCGGCGACCGCCAGCGAAGCTCGCCAACAGGCGGCGCGGCATAGGGCACCGCCATCCAGACAGCCGCGCCCTCTTCGCTCTCGAAGCCACCAAGCTCGCCCTGGTCAATCGACCGGACCAGATCGCTTGCCACCACAGGCGTAAAGCCTGCCTCGTCGCCGGAACATCCGACCACGGCCAGTGCCGCCACAACCGTCGCAATCATTCGGATACGCATCATGCCCCTCCCCGGAGTCTTGCCGAAAAGCTGGTGCGGTATGCGGCACGGGTCAAGGATAACGGGCACGAAACCCGGTTTTCCTCGCCGCGGAATGTCTGGAAAGTCCTGAAATGGTGAGCCGACAGGGGCTCGAACCCTGGACCTACTGATTAAAAGTCAGTTGCTCTACCAGCTGAGCTATCGGCTCCCCGTACGAGGAGCGCGGAACCTATACGCGCGATTCCGGAGGGTCAATCGGGGTTTGGCTGCGGATTTCAGCATTTTTGATGAGATTTTGCCGTAATCGCCGATTAAGCTGCAGCCCATGACGGGAAGATCGAGTCTCTTGGCATGTCTGCTCGTGGCGATTTGCGCGAGCGCTTGCAGTTCAACGCGCGAGTCGGCCGGCAATGCGGGCAGTTTCGCGCGGGAGGAAACCACCGATGCCTTTGGCGATGCGGTCGGCCTGCCGCGGCAGCGTCCCGGCCAGATCATGGTCGACGAGGGCGAGGATACCGTCCCGACACCCTACGGCGGCGACGGCTCGCGTCGGCGCTGCTCCACCGTCGCGCAGGATATTGCCCGACTGACCGTGATTCTGGGGCCCGATATCGAGGAGGAGGAACGCCTCGCCGAGGAAGAGGACCACAACCATGACAGCTGGATGGGCCATGGCGCCCACATTGCCTCGCAGGCACCGGACGCGGCTGCCGATGGGGCGCGCGGCCTTTACCGGTCAACCATTGTCGGGCTGAACCCGGCCCGTCCCGTCGTCCGCTTTCTCGGCGGTGCCGGCCGGATCGAGCGCGAGGCACGCGAACAGCAGGACATGGCCCAGCGTCGCCGCGCCTATCTGCGCGGCCTCTATGACGGTTTCGGCTGCCCTTCGGCCCAGATGCGCCGGGCTTTTGAAGCCTACGGCCTGGTCGAGGAAGACGTCCAATAGGGTCCGGACGCTATAACGACTTGTAGAAGAAGGTTGTGCTGCACGGCGTACCATCGGGGTAGAGGGCATAGTCAGGCACATGTCCGACCTCGACCCAGCCGAGTTTGCGGTAGAGTCCGTCGGCGGCCGAGCCGGTCACGGTATCGAGCACCAGGGTGCGCAGACTGATCTCGCGGGCATGGCTTTCCAGCGCCGCAACAAGCGCTTGGGCAATCCCTAGGCGACGGGCCCGCGGCGAGACCATAAGCTTGGCGACGTCGCCGCGATGCGGCTGGTTGTCCGGCAGGGCCGTGATCAGCTGGATCGTCCCGAGAAGGGTACCGGTCCCGGCATCACGGGCCGCCCACAGGGACCTCTCGCCGCGTGCCAGCTGTTCGGCAATGTCGCGCCAGAACGCCTCGGCCTGCAAGGCCGTGAAGGGCGCGAGAAAGCCGATCGAGGCGCCGGCCTCGACACAGTCGCGTAGCAGGGATGAAAAGGCCTGGATGTCTGCATCCACAGCCGGAGCCTCCAGCCGGCTGATCGCGACGTCGCCCATCAGCCCGCCCGTTCGGCCGCGGCGGCCTGGCCCTCATCCCAACGCGCGCGGAAGTCGCGGCGGAAGACCTCGAACTCACCGGCGGCGATCGCGGTCCGCATGCGGGCGGTGAGGTGCTGGAAATAGGCGATATTGTGCCAGGAGAGCAGCATGGCCGAGAGATACTCGCCCGAGCGGAACAGGTGGTGCAGATAGGCCTTGGAGTAATCCCGGCTCGCCGGGCAGTCGATGTCCGGATTGAGCGGGCTGTCATCCTCGGCGAATTCGGCGCGCTTGATATTGATCGGGCCATAATCCGACCAGGCCTGGCCATGACGCCCCGATCGGGTCGGCAGGACACAGTCGAACATGTCGACCCCGCGGGCGACGGCTTCGACCAGATCGATCGGTTTGCCCACCCCCATCAGATAGCGCGGCCGTTCGCTTGGAAGATGCGGCGTGGTGAAATCGAGCACATCGCACATTTTTTCGAAGCCCTCGCCGACCGCGAGGCCACCGATGGCATAGCCGTCATAGCCGGTCTCGATCAGGCGCTCGGCGCTTTCGCGGCGCAGTCCCTCATAGACCGAGCCCTGGACGATCCCGAACAGGGCCTGGCTGTCGCGCGTGCCGAAGGCGGCCTTGGAGCGCTGCCCCCAGCGGATGGAGAGTTCCATGCTCGCGCGGGCTTCCTTTGCCGAACAACCAAAGGGCGTGCACTCGTCCAGCTGCATCGAAATATCAGCGCCCAGGAGGTCAGCCTGGATTTCGATCGAGCGTTCCGGGGTGAGATTATGCTCCGACCCGTCGATATGGGAGCGGAACTTCACCCCCTCCTCGGTCATCTTGCGCAGCTTGGACAGCGACCAGACCTGGAAGCCGCCGCTATCGGTCAGCATCGGGCCTTTCCAGGTCGAGAATTTGTGCAGGCCGCCCAGTCGTTTCACCCGCTCGGCGCCCGGGCGCAGCATGAGGTGATAGGTATTGCCCAGGATGATGTCGGCCCCGGTCGCCTTGACCTGGTCCATGTAGAGCGCCTTCACGGTCGCCGCCGTGCCGACCGGCATGAAGGCCGGCGTACGGATATCGCCGCGCGGCGTCTTCAGGACGCCGGTCCGCGCCGCGCCGTCTGTGGCGTGGATCTCGTAGGGAAAGGTCGTCATGACCGCCGCTCCAGTAGGCAGGCATCGCCATAGGAGTAGAAGCGATACTCCGCCGCGATGGCGTGGGCGTAGGCACGCTGCATGACATCCAGCCCCGACAGGGCGCTGACCAGCATGAAGAGCGTTGACTTGGGCAGGTGGAAATTCGTCATCAGCATGTCGGTGATGGCAAAGCTCGAGCCCGGCGTGATGAAAATATCCGTATCGCGCGATCCGGCCGCGACCACACCGGGGCCGGTCGCAAGGCTCTCGATCGTGCGCAGCGCGGTTGTGCCGACGGGAATGACGCGGCGGCCCTCGGCCTTCGCGGCATTGATCGCGGTGGCTGCCTGCGGCGAGATCGTGCACCATTCCGAATGCATCTGGTGATCATCGGTGTCGTCGGACTTGACCGGCAGGAAGGTCCCCGCCCCGACATGCAGGGTGACCCGGGTCTGTTCGACCCCGCGGGCATCCAGCGCCGCCATCAGCTCCGGCGTGAAATGCAGACCGGCGGTCGGTGCGGCGACAGACCCCTCATGGGTCGCAAACAGGGTCTGGTAGTCCGCCTCGTCCTGCTCATCGACGCCGCGCTTGCGGGCGATGTAGGGCGGCAGCGGCATTTCGCCGGCGGTCGCGATAGCCGCATCCAGAGCCGGTCCGGACTGATTGAAGACGAGGCGGACATCACCGCCCTCCGACTTGCCGGTGACCTCGGCAGACAGCGTGTCGCTAAAGGCGATCAGGTCGCCGCTGCGCAAGCGTTTGGCCGGACGCACGAAGGCGCGCCAGGTATCGGCATCCACGCGCTTGTGCAGATTGACCTCGACCTCGACGGCCCCTCCGCCGCCCACCGCACGGGCCGGGCGCACGCCCTTGAGGGCGGCCGGGATGACGCGGGTGTCATTGAACACCATCAGGTCGCCGGGCTGCAGCAGGTCGGGAAGGTCGCGCACGCCGAAATCGGCGATCACGCCGTTGGAGGCAACATGGAGCATCCGCGCCGCATCGCGCGGACGGGCCGGTCGCAGGGCGATCCGCTCCTCGGGGAGATGAAAATCAAAGTCAGAAACACGCATGGCTGCGGGGTCTATATTCGGACACACGGCTTCGCAATCTTTCCCGTGTAGAAAGCCTGCTGAATAAACGAGAGCTCCGGTCTTGCGTCACACCATTACTGCCATATTCGCCCTGTGCGCCGTGCTCGGCCTGGCCGCTTTCATTACCCTCGCGCCGCTCTGGCGCGGCTTCGACGCCTGGCGGCAGATCTGGCCCCTGGTGATGATCTTCGCAGCGATGGTGACCCTGGTGTCGCTCCGCAACCGGCACCGCTTCGTGCCAATCCTGCTTTCGCTGGGCCTTGTCATGATCGCGCTTCCGGCCGCGCCGGAATGGGCACGCAAGCTGAGCGGCGGCCTCCTCGCGGACGCCGATGCGGATACCATGGGCACCGCCGGCACGCTGACCGTCGTCACGCACAATCTCTGGGGGCTCAGCACCGATCCGGCCGACGCAACGCGCGTGCTGGCGGAACTGGACCCGGACATTCTTGCGCTGCAGGAAGCGACCGGGCGGGCCCGGGCCACGCTTGCTGCGCTCGAGGCGTCCTTTCCCCACCATGCCCGCTGCCGCTCGGTGAGGGTGCTCTCGCGCCTGCCCGTGCAGGACAGCGGCTGTGTCACCCACCCGCCGGGGGTCAGCTTCGAGAACGCCGTTCCCTGTGACTGGGAATTGCCGCCCGCAGTCTGGGCCCGGGTCGAATTGCCCGATGGCAGCGAGGCGATCATCGTTTCGGTTCATCTGACCTGGCCCTTCCCCAGCGCGGCCCAGGCCTGCCAGCGCAGCAATCTGGCTCGCGCACTGGCGACGATGCCGCAGGAGCGGATGATTGTGATGGGCGACTTCAACGCCGCAGCGCCCTCACGCGCCCTCGCCCGGATCGAACGCGATCTGGGCCTGGAGCGCCGCTCCATCGCCCTGCCCAGCTGGCCCTCCGAAGGCCTGTTCACCGCCAACGGGCAGTCCGCACCTCCCCTCCCTCCGATGCTGATCGGGATCGACCATGTCTTCGCCGGACCGGCCTGGCAGACACGCGCGATCGAGGTCGGGCCCGACACCGGTTCCGACCACCGTCCGCTGGTCGCCCGGCTCCGTGCAGCACCGGGCCGCTCCTAGATCCAACAGCGCCAGATAGAAAAAAGGCGGCCCGGGGGCCGCCTTTCAGTCAGGTTGTCTCGTGGAATGTCGGGCTCAGGCCTCGACCACGCTCGCCTTGATGATCTTGCCCGGCTTGGCCGGCGGCTCACCCTTCGGCAGGGCATCGACATGCTCCATGCCGGAGATCACTTCACCCCAGACCGTGTACTGGTTGTTGAGGTAGGGCACGTCGTCCAGACAGATAAAGAACTGGCTCGATGCGCTGTCCGGATCAGAGGCGCGCGCCATCGACATGGTGCCCCGCACGTGCTTCTCGGGCGAGAACTCGGCCGGGATATGCTGGCCGGAGCCACCCATGCCATTGCCGTTCGGGCAACCACCCTGAGCGACGAAACCGTCGATCACGCGGTGGAAGGTCAGCCCGTCATAAAAGCCGTCCTTGGCCAGCTCGGTAATGCGGGCAACATGCTTCGGCGCGAGGTCCGGGCGCAGCTTGATGGTGACGTCGCCGCCTTCAAGCGTGAATACGAGTTGTTCTTCAGCCATTCCGTTTCATTCCCTTATCATTCAAAATCAAGCTCGCGAGAGCAAAGAACGCGCACCAAACAATAACCGAGAATATCCCCAGTCTTTGTACAGTCCCTAGCAAACCTCGCGCATTACCGAAGAGGTACTCCGCAACCTGATCAGAGGCGATCCCGACCCCCGCGAAGCCCACCGTGAACAATACGGTCATCAACGACGCATACCGCACTGCCTCACGAATTAGTCTCATTGACTAGTCCACAATCCGGGTCGGCACGGTGATATCGCAGATGTCCGGCAGATTTCCAGACGTGTCGCGCAGCGTGTCGAGATAAGCGGCAAAGGCCGCGCTGTCGGTATCGGCGACCTGGATGGTCACCTGCTCCTCGGCCGGGAGTTCGTCCCCCGTCCGCATCGAGCGGATATTGTCCGGACGGAAACCCGGGTCTTCCATGGCCGAGCCGACCGCGATGGCATCAACAGCTTCCTGGCCGACGCGCACGCGACCCCAGGATGTGTATTGCGCATTGAGATGCTCGGCATTGCCGCGCGTCAGATAGAACTGGCTCCGGGCCGAATTCGGGTCACCCGTGCGCGCAGCCGCGGCCGCGCCCCGGCAATGCAGCAGCCAGGACTGGACCTGTCCGTCGCCGGTAATGGCCGCCAGCGCTGCGGTCTGGGTCCCGGCCGGGAAGCCGTCCCAGAAGCCGGCTTTCGCCATTTGCGGCAAGGCGCTCGGATTGATGATGCGGTCCTGCAGCTCGGTCACCACCGGCTCACCGGAGCGGCGCACGGTAAACTCGGCTTCCAGACCCTCCACATCGGCCGCATGCCCCGGATTGGTCCGGGCGCCGCCGCCCTGCGCCATGAAGCCGTCGATGACGCGATGCCAGACCAGGAAATCATAGAAGCGCTCATGGGCCAGGGTCCGCATGCGCTCGACATGGTTGGGCGCAAACTCCGGTGCCATTTCGACGATGACCATGCCGTGGTCGGTGTCGATATAGAGCAGGTCTTCCTGGTCCGCCGTGCGCCAGGCCTCGTCGGGCAGATCCCATTGCGGGGCCGCGGGTGCGGTCTCAGCCTGGGTGACAGCTGCAGCAGACTGGCTGGCGAGGCTTTCGGCCTCGCTGCCGGCGGTCTCGGCTTCGCGGGCACAGGCTCCGGCCGTCAGGGCCAGCGCCAGTGAGGCAGACAGGGTGAAACGCATGATCACGCAAGACGCTCCTTCAACAGGCGTTCAATACTCGGCGTCACAAAGGCGGAGACATCTCCGCCCAGTTTCGCGATTTCCTTGACCAGGCGGGACGCAATCGCCTGGTGGCGCGGGTCTGCCATCAGGAACACGGTCTCAATATCATCATTGAGCTGCTGGTTCATGGCAACCATCTGGAATTCATACTCGAAATCGGACACGGCCCGAAGCCCGCGGACGATCGACTGGGCCCCGATCTCTTCGGCGAAATGCATCAGAAGCCCATCGAACGGGCGCACCTCGATCTGGGCGCCATCGCCAAAGTGGGCGACTTCCTTGCGCACCATCTCGACGCGCTCATCGAGGCTGAAGAGCGGCTTCTTGCCCTCGTTCACCGCGACGCCGATGACCAGATGATCGACCAGTTTCACGGCCCGACCGATAATGTCGATATGACCATTGGTCAGCGGGTCGAACGTGCCCGGATAGAGCGCGGTACGGTTCATGGCCATTCTCTCCCCGGGCTTTGCGCCCCTGTCGCACCCCCCGGTGCCCGGCTCCTGTCTGGCAGAAGGGCGAGGCGAGATCAATCATCCCGCCTCGCGACCGGCGCTATTCGGTCGGGCTGTCGCCGGCTTCCGGCGCGATCCCGTCGTCCGGACCGACATGGGTTTCACCCGCTTCACCGTCTGCATCATCTACCGCATCATCACCGGCATCCTGGATCCGCACGACGGCCACCACATTCTCGCCCTCGGCCAGGCGAATGAGGCGGACACCGCGTGAGGAGCGGCTGGCGATGCGGACGGTATCGACCGGGAAGCGGATCAGCTGTCCGCCATCGGTAACCGCCATGATCTGGTCGGCATCCTCGACCGGGAAGCTGGCAGAGAGCGGGATTTCCCGCTTGATGTCGGTTGCGGCAACGCCGTTATTGCCGCGTCCCATGACCCGGAAGTCATAGGCCGAGGAGCGCTTGCCCATGCCGTCGGAAGCGACCGTGAGGAGGAATTCCTCGGCGGCGCCCAGCTCGGCCAGACGCTCTGTGCTCAGCGCGGCTTCATCATCCCCGTCATCATCACCGTCATGGGCCACGACGTCGACGGTCTCGTCCTCATCGCCCAGTGCCCGGCGCATCGCCGTGGCGTGCTTCATATAGGTGCGGGCTTCCGGCGAGGTGACGTCGATATGGCGCAGGATGGCCATCGAGATCAGCGTATCGCCCTCGGCGAGACGGATACCGCGCACACCAACCGAATTGCGCCCGGCAAAGACGCGGACATCGGTCGCCGGGAAGCGGATCGCGCGGCCCTTGTGCGTGGTCAGGAAGACGTCGTCGGCTTCGGTGCAGAGCACAACATTGACGATGCGATCGTCCTCTTCCTCGAGCTTCATCGCAATCTTGCCATTGCGATTGACCTGAACGAAGTCGGACAGCTTGTTGCGGCGGACGGTGCCCTTATTGGTCGCGAACATGACATTCATGTCGGCCCAGGTGCTCTCATCCTCGGGCAAGGCCATGATCGAGGTGATGGTCTCGCCCTGCTCGAGCGGCAGGAGATTGACCAGCGCCTTGCCGCGCGTATTGGGCGCGCCCAGCGGCAGCCGCCAGGTCTTGGTCTTGTAGACCATGCCGCGATTGGAGAAGAACAGCAGCGGGGCATGGGTCGAGGCCACGAACAGGGTCGAGATGAAGTCCTCGTCCTTGGTCGCCATGCCCGAGCGGCCCTTGCCGCCGCGACGCTGGGCCCGGTAGTCGGACAGGGCCGTGCGCTTGGCGTAGCCGCCATGCGTCACCGTCACCACCATCTCCTCACGCGGGATCAGGTCCTCGTCCTCGAAATCGAACTCGGCATCGACGAATTCCGAGCGCCGCGGCGTCGCGTAATTGTCGCGGACCTCGATCAGCTCGTCGCGGATGATGTCGAGCACGCGCTGACGCGAACGCAGAAGGTCGAGCAGATCGGCGATCTGGTCAGCCAGCGTCTTGGCCTCATTGCCCAGCTCCTCGCGGCCGAGACCGGTCAGGCGGTTGAGGCGCAGCTCGAGGATGGCACGGGCCTGTTCCTCGGTGAGCCGCAGCGTGTTGTCGTCACGCAGCATCGAGCGCGGATCGGCGACCAGCTCGACCAGCGGCGCCACATCCATAGCCGGCCAGTCCCGCGCCATCAGCTGCTCGCGGGCCGTTGCCGGGTTGGGGGCGCGGCGGATCAGGGCAATGACTTCGTCGATATTGGCGACCGCGAGGGCCAGGCCGACGATCACGTGCGCCCGGTCGCGCGCCTTGTTGAGCTCGAACTTGGCCCGTCGGGCCACGACCTCCTCGCGGAAGCGCAGGAATTCCTTGAGGATATCCAGCGCGCCCAGCAATTGCGGACGACCACCCACCAGCGACAGCATGTTGGCCCCGAAGCTGGTCTGCATCGGCGACCAGCGGAACAGCTGGTTGAGAATGACATCGGCATTGGCGTCGCGCTTGAGCTCGATCACGACGCGCATGCCGTTGCGGTCACTCTCGTCGCGCAGGTCGGCAATACCCTCGATCTTCTTCTCGCGGACCAGGTCGGCGATCTTCTCGATCATCGACGCCTTGTTCACCTGGTAGGGGATCTCGTGGACGATGATCGCCATGCGATCCTTGCGGACTTCCTCGATCGTCGTGCGTGACCGCATCACGATCGAGCCACGCCCCGTCAGCACCGCATTGCGGGCGCCGGTGCGGCCGAGGATCAGGCCACCGGTCGGGAAATCCGGGCCCGGAATATACTCTAGCAGCTCGCCTTCGGTGAGGTCCGGGTTTTCCAGCAGCGCCAGCGTCCCATTGATCACCTCGCCCGGATTGTGCGGCGGGATATTGGTCGCCATGCCGACCGCGATACCGCCGGCCCCATTGACCAGAAGGTTCGGGAAGCGGGCTGGCAGAACCACCGGCTCGCGACGTTCGGCCGAATAGTTCTCGATGAAGTTGACCGTATCCTTGTCGATATCGGCCAGCAGCGATTGCGCCACCTTCTGCATCCGCGCTTCGGTGTAACGATAGGCAGCGGGCGGATCGCCATCGACCGAGCCGAAATTGCCCTGACCGTCGATCAGCGGCATCCGCATCGACCATTCCTGGGCCAGGCGGACCAGCGCGTCATAGACCGCCTGGTCACCGTGCGGGTGATAGCGGCCCATCACGTCACCGACGGCGGTCGCGCACTTGCGGTAGGACTTCTCGTGGGTCTGCCCGTTCTCGTGCATCGTGTAGAGGATGCGGCGGTGGACCGGCTTGAGCCCGTCACGCGCATCGGGAATGGCGCGGCTGACAATCACGCTCATCGCATAATCGAGATAGGACGATTTCATCTCGTCTTCGATGGCGATATTGCCGACCCCGTCCGGCAAGGCTGGCGGCTGACCGCCTGCGTTTTCAGGCCCGTCTTCAGGTGTGGTCGGCGTGTCGTCGTGATCGCTCAAGGCGGCCCTCTTTTCATTTTTGTGTTGGCGCTGCGACCGGACTGACCGGACGGCGCATCACGAAAATTGCCGCCCCGTCCGAAGCCCGCGCGCGCGGGCGCGAATCGAAACGTGAATCAGGCGGCTTTCCTGTCAGCAAGTCTTAACAATCGCGGGGGGCAAGGGCAAACGCCCGGGGCGGTTGGGGGAGTTTGCCTGTTCGGCACTTTATCCGACGCTCCCGCGCCCGTCCTTCTCCCGTGGGAGACGGTGCCCCGAAGGAGCGGATTAGGGGGATTATATCTGAAATACAGGGACTTGCCCATCATCCGGGCCCTCTCCCAAGGGAGAGAGGAAGTGCGGCGCACACGGAAAAATCAGAAAACTTATCCGCACTCTCTCCACCCGGGGCGATAATGCCCTCGGTTTTCGGGACGGGAGGCACGGGCCCAGTCACTTATGCCCGGAAACGAGCGGAGCCTGTCCGCGCCTCGGGGCTGACAACCCGAAGCTCCGGCAGGGCGTGCGACCAGGTCGCGGGGCACTAAACGACCGACCTCATCGACCGGTCGCATTGGAAACGGGGTGGAGATAGCCCGGGACATCTCCCACGTTTTTTTTTCAGGAAGGCTTGGCGGGATGCCGAGGACACCACGGACACCGCAGACCAGCCAACCGGACACCCCGGTGTCCACCGGCATCCCGCTCCGTCCCACCTCCGGCGCGACAGCGTGCGGAGACGAAGGCGCGTGGGCGCGCTGAAAGGCATGTCGCTTTGGTCCGTGGCCTGTCGGAAAAGGCAGCCGGACGGGGATACAAACCGGACGGGCATGTCCCGACCCCGGTCAAACCCCATCCCCACACTGCCCCCCGAACAAACCCGGCCGCAGCGCGGCCGGGTCCGTCAGCGCCATCACTCCACGCGGTAATTCAGGAACTCGTCGCGCGTCACCCGGCCGTCGCCATCGGTGTCGATCATGTGGAAGACGGCCGTCACGCTTAGCACGGCGGACTCTTCCGCATTGGCGATGACCCGGGCGAGATAGTCCGGCGAGGATACGCCCTGCTGGGCGTCCATGCCGAGCTCGGCCAGGGCGGTCTGGACCGAGCCGGTGACGTCGGCGCGCAGCTCCGGGCCGAGATGTCCGTCGGCGGTCAGGCCGGCCTCGAGGAAGAGCTCGCCGAGGTCGAAGTCGTTGCTGTTGTCGCGGTCGACCGAGGCGAAGCTGGCCTCCGGGTCGGGGTCACGGGCATCGACCGGGGCGGTGGTCTGCAGACCGGAAACGACCGCCACGGCGGTCACGAGAGCGAGAAAACTGGCAGGCATGGTGTACTCCTTCACATTCACATTGAGATGGGGGAGCACCCGGCGGCGATGTCGCGAAGCAGGGTAGGTCTCGACATAGGCCCGAAGCACTTCGCTGGCCGTCACGCCATGCGACTGACACGCCTCCATGAAGTCCTGCTTGGTACGGTGACCAATACGGATTTCCAGGGTTTCGCTCTGTTTTTCACGCCGTTTCATCTCGAACCCCGACCCGTCATCCGGGCCGGCCCTTCCTGCACACCAAGACCTGGGTGCAGCGACACAGCGCCACACCTTGGGCGTTTAGCAGAACCGATTTGCCGTCCGGACGCACGTATTTAAACGTCCGGACATTGATTTTATTGATGAATTTTCGTCACCTCTCGCCATCAACTGCCGCCAGATCACGTGCGAACGTCACAAATACTTGCCTTGTGGTGACGGCGCTGCCTGACTAGCGGCATCAGCGTGTCACCATGACCGCCAATCGGGGATGTCCATGTTCGCTCGTCTTATCACCCTCGCCGCCCTCACCGGCCTGCTCGCAGCCTGTTCGCACATGCCGGGCGCCCGACCCCTGCCAGCGCCGGACACCGGCGACGGCCCGCCCATCGTCATCATGATCGGGCTCGACGGGCTGCGCTATGACGCCATCGACCGCCACGACGCGCCCAATCTGCGCGCCCTGGCGGCGCGCGGGATGCGGCCCGAGCGGATGTATCCGGTGATGCCGTCCAAGACCTTCGTGAACTTCTACTCGATCGCGACCGGCCTTTACCCCGAGCATCACGGCATGGTCTCCAACTCGCCCTGGGACCGGCGCCTGAATGAGACCTTCTCCAATTCCGGTGGCAGCCCGCAGGACCCGCGCTGGTGGGGTGGCGAGCCGATCTGGATCACTGCCGAGCAGCAGGGCCTGCGCTCGCACATCATGTTCTGGCTCGGCTCCGAGGTCGAGATCCAGGGCACGCGCCCGACGGTCTGGCACCCCTATGAGCACAACAAGCCCTATGAGGAGCGTGTGTCCGAGGTCCTCGCCTGGTTCGACGCCCCGGTTGCGGAACAGCCGCGCTTTGCCGCCTTCTACATGGACCATGTCGACACCATCGTGCACGCCAATGGCGTCGAGACCGAGGCCGAGGGCGATGCCGTGGCCCGTGTCGACAGCCTGGTCGGGGATCTGATCGCCGGTCTGGAGGCCCGCGACTTGATGGATCGGGTGACACTGATCATCGTCTCCGACCACGGCATGGTGAATGTCTCCACCGAACGGACCGTTGCGCTCGACACGCTGGCCGACCTGGACGGGCTCTTCATCGAGGAATTTGCCGGGCAATACGGCGCCGGCCTGGAACCCTTCGTCATGGGCTATGGCGATGAGGCTGTCGTCGAACGCATCCATGCCGAGCTCGAGGGGGCCGACCCGCATATCCGGGCCTATCGCCGCCAGGACATGCCCGCCCATTGGCATCTCGACCACCCGGATCGCGGTCCGGACCTGCTGGTCGTGGCGGATCCGGGCTGGCTGATCACCGCCTCCAGCGCCGATCTCAGCAGCCCTTACCTGTCCAGCCTCGCTGCCACCCACGGCTATGACAACCATGCCGAGACGATGGGCGCGACCTTCATCGGTGTCGGCCCGATCTTCCCCGAAGGCAGCCGCCCGGCCGCTTTCGAGAACGTCAATGTCTATGGCCTGATCGCCTGCGCCCTGGACCTGGAGCCCGCCGAGACTGATGGCAGCGCGGCAGAGGTCGAACGCATCACCGGCGGGCGTTGCCCGGCGGAATAGACGACAGGGAGAGAGCCGGACATGACGCAGCAAACACGACGGACGGTCATCACCGCCCTGGCCGCTTCAGGCCTGCCGATACCGGCCTGGGCGTCGACATCACAGGCCGGAAGCCGCTGGCAGCCCGGCGCCTCACTGCCCCGCCGCGTGCAGGAGATCTATCCGGCGGTGCTGGACGGCCGCATCTATCTCGCGGGTGGTCTGGAAGCGCGCGACGGCCCCAATGTCGACAATGTGAGCGATCAGCTCTTCATCCTGTCCGATCCCGGCCAGCCGGGCGCCACCTGGGAGACCGGGGCGCCCCTCCCGGAGCCGCGCCACCACCCCAATCTCGTTGGCCATGACGGCTTCGTTTATGCGGTCGGCGGCTTCCGGCCGTCAGCCGACGGGATCTGGGAAATGCTCGACACCACGACCCGCTATGATCCCGCCACCGATCGCTGGGGCGAGATGGCGCCCATGCCGGTGCCTTTCGCCGAGACCTGCGCCGTTTCGCTGGGTGGTCTGATCCATGTCGCCACCGGGCGCCAGCCACTCGGTCCGACCAATGCCAACTGGCCCGACCACGGCGATCGCGGCGATCACTTTGCCTATGACCCGGCAGCGGATCGCTGGAGCGGCCGGGCGCCCAATCCCAACCCGCGCAACTCGGCTGCCGGGGTTGTGCTCGATGGCCGCTTCCACACCATCGGCGGGCGCCGGTTCAATGCCGGCAATGAAACCCATCATGACGCCTATGATCCAACCACGGACAGCTGGTCCAGCCTTGCCCCCTTGCCGCAAGGCCAGGCCGGGCTCGCGGCGGCTGTCGTCGGCGGCCGGATCTATGCCTTTGGCGGCGAGTATTTCGAGAATGGCGGCGGGGTCTATCCGGAGGTCTGGGTCTATGATCCGCAAACCGATGCGTGGCAGGCCGGGCCCGCCATGCTGACGCCGCGCCACGGGCTCGGCGGGGTCAGCCTTGATGGAGAGATTTACGCCATCGGCGGTGCCTCCAGCGCCAGCGGTCGCAACACCACCGATCGGGTCGAACGCCTGCGGCCTGCAGACTGATTGATGGGCTAACCCGGCTTGGTGATCATCAGCCAGACAATGGCAATGAGCGCCGCAAAGGCAGGCCAGCCCAGCGCAAACCAGACCCGCATCAGCCGATGCACATCATCCGGGATGTCCGCACCGGTGGTCTCGGCCAGGCGTTGCTTGACCCGCATCTGGATCCACACCACCGGGAGCCAGCAGGCGCCGATAAAAAGGTAGAGCGCGACGCTCGCCATCAGCCAGGGCGCAGTCAACGACCAGCCGGCCACATGCGCCAGCGCCAGCCCTGACAGTGGCTGGGCGATCACCGCGCTTGCGGTGAACACCCAGTCGGCCAGCACGACGTGGCGCGCCACCAGGGCGAAGGCCGCGCGGTCACCGCTGCGCCAGGCCATCAGCATGAAGAAGGCGATGGCCGAGCCCGAGCCGAACAGCACGGCGGCGCCAAGGATATGGACCAGGCGCAGGACCGGGTAGAGCTCCATCAGCGCTCATCCTCGGTGGCGGCGATCATCAGGGCGAGCCCCATCATCGGCAGGAGTTTGAGTATCGGCCCGAGCGGATCAGCCCAGAGCGCGGGCGACATGACGCTCAGGACGACGACATAACCAACCGTGCCGGCGAGCATGATCGCGACCAGCGCGCGCACGCGCCACTTGGCCAGCATGCCCAGTCCCAGGGCGATATCAAACAGCGAGGTGGCCCAGAGCACGGGCAGCTGGACCGGGTCGGCAAACCCGCCGGCCTCCAGAAGCGCCAGTCCATTCGACTTCGCCAGGGTCAGCGCGAGCACACCGGTCATCAGCCAATAAAGACCCAACGCCCAGCGCGCGAGAGGCCGGACGAGACCGAGCCGCGCATGCCAGCGATCCTGAACACCGGCCGGATGGGCCGCCAGCCAGTCATGGAAGCCAAGCGGGGTGGCGCCGGTCGCGGCGCGCCAGGCCGTCGGGTCGCCTTCGACATCGAAGTCCAGCTGCTTGAGCGCATTGCTGCGCATCGAGGTGCGAATACCCATCCAGCCGAGCAGGTCGCCGAACAGGAAGGCCGGACGCGCCAGCCAGCGCGGGACTGCCCAGATCCGGCTCTCACCGAAGCCGAGCCAGCGGCGGTAGGCCCGCACCGTTTCGGCCAGGCTGACGCGCTCGGGTCCGGCCAGGTCGAACCGGGTCCGGCTCGGGGCAGCCGGCTCGGCGAGGCTGACCACGGCCTCGCACAAATCGTCCATGCCGATCGGCCGGAACACCTGCTCGCCACCGACAACCGGCGTCACCAGTGGAAGCCCGCACAGGCTGCGGATCAGTGCCGTCCCGCCATAGACATTGCGGGCGATCACCAGCGAAGGGCGCAGGATCAACCAGTCCAGGTCGCAGGCCGCGAGTGCCGCCTCTCCGGCGAGCTTGTCGTCGGCGTAGGCAGACCGGGCAGCGGCCTCGACCCCGACGGCAGAGAGATGAATGACCCGGCGGACGCCCGCCTGCTCACAAGCCCGGAACAGCGCCGCGGCGCCATCGACATGGGCGGCCCGGCTGTCATCGCCGAGCCCGTCCTGGAGGACGCCGACACAATTGACCACGACATCCACGCCCACGAGGCGTGGACGCCAGTCCTCGACCCGGTCATGGCGGAAATCACAGCCGACCCAGTCCAGCCAGGGCGAGCGCCTTTGCGCTGCATCGACGCCGCGCGCTGCAGCCCGGACGTCATGGCCGAGCGCATGAAAGCGGGCCGCGATATGAGAGCCGATGAAACCGCTGGCACCGGCAATCAGAACATTCATCGAAGCGCCCTCCCCGGACACGCCCCAGAGCGCACCGATTCAAGGCTGCCGTCCAGTTCGGACCGGCCCGCTGAGACCCGGATGCGCTATTGCGCCGTTGCCGCAGCGACAGCGTCGCGCATCATGGTGAGGTTGTTCTGCAGATTGGCCTCAATCCGACTGCGCACCGACGGCCAGCGGCTCTCGACGATCAGCCATTCATCGCTTGCCAGCGTGTCGCCATTCACGGCTGCAAAATACGCACTCGATCCGAAAGAACAGGCCCACCAGGGCGAGGCTTCGCTGGCGAAGGCGCCCTCGGTCTCGATCACGTGCTCGATCGCCTCGATGGTCAGCTCGGGACGGTTCGCGATGACCTGGACCACCACGTCGCCCGCATAGGCCGAGGCTTCGTTGATCACATCCAGTGCCGAGGAATCGAGGCAGCGGGCGGCGTCATACATCGTCCGCGACCGGCCCAGGAAATAGGCCTGAACCGCAAAGGTCGGATCGGATTCGGCTGTCAGCCGCGCCAGTTCAAACAGGAAAAAGGGCGGATTGACATCGCGCGAGGTCCAAAGGCTCTGCGCAACCTCGATGGTCTGTTCGGACGGCTGGCTCTGGAGCTGGTTCAGGATACCCAGCACATCACCCCAGGCCATGTCTCCGACCACGAAGTGGGCCTCGCTGCCATCCTCGCCGACCGGGACGATCACGATCTCGGGCGACCGGGCATTGGGGTCGGTGGCCTGGTCCTGGGCCAAACCGGCACCACCCGCCAGGCTGGTGGCGAGGACGCCGGCCGCGATCTGCTTGAGAAGGCTAGAACGGGATTTCATCATCGAGATCTGCATTGCGGAAGTCTTCCTTGGGTCCGTCAACCGAGCGCTGGCCGCCACCGGAGCCGCCGCCCATCTCGTCATAGCCGCCGCTGCTACCGCCGCCAAAGCTGCCGCCGGAACCACCTTCATTGCGGCCGTCCAGCATGGTCAGCTCGCCCCGGAAACGCTGCAGCACGACCTCGGTGGAGTATTTCTCCTGGCCGTTCTGGTCGGTCCATTTGCGGGTCTGCAGCTGGCCTTCGACGTAAACCTTGGAGCCCTTCTTGAGGTAATTCTCGGCGACCTTGGCGAGATTGTCGTTGAAGATCACGACACGGTGCCACTCGGTCTTCTCGCGGCGTTCGCCGGAGGACTTGTCGCGCCAGCTCTCGGAGGTCGCGACCGAGAGATTGACGACCGGGTCGCCATTGTTCATGCGGCGAATTTCCGGATCACGTCCCAGATTGCCGACCAGAATTACCTTGTTGACGCTTCCCGCCATCGCCCGTTCTCCATCCTTGCAGCCTCGCCTCTCCGGGCGGGCCGCCTAGTGTTCACATTCTGTTCCGCGCGTCAATTCCGGACCGCGAGTCGGGCGATTTGAAAGGAGGCGGCGAGGAGAGTCCAGCCAACCGACTCAGGCCAATCACATTTGGCCCCGCCCCCTGCTGCCACAACGCTGTCAGGGGTCCCGCGTACGGCGCTGGACCCGGACCCGTGTGCGTCCTATTTCAGGGCGATCATGTCGTGCGCTGGACAGATCGTGCGATGTTCCCCTAACGTTCCAGACCGGTTGTGATTCCCAACCGACAGGCGCGACCGACCGGAGACAGGCAGACGCATGGCGCTCGACAAAATCCGCGTGCAAGGCGCACGCGAGCACAATCTCAAGAATGTTTCCGTCGAACTGCCGCGCGACAAGCTGATCGTGTTCACCGGCCTGTCCGGCTCCGGCAAGTCTTCGCTCGCCTTCGATACGATCTATGCCGAGGGCCAGCGCCGCTATGTCGAGAGCCTGTCGGCCTATGCCCGCCAATTTCTCGAGCTGATGTCCAAGCCTGACATGGATTCGATCGAGGGCCTGTCGCCGGCCATCTCGATCGAGCAGAAGACGACCTCGAAGAATCCGCGCTCGACGGTCGGGACCGTCACCGAGATCTACGACTATATGCGCCTGCTCTGGGCCCGCGTCGGCATCCCCTACTCGCCGGCGACCGGCCTGCCGATCGAGAGCCAGACGGTGAGCCAGATGGTCGACCGGCTGATGGCGCTGGAGGACGGCTCCCGTCTCTATCTGCTGGCGCCGGTCGTGCGCGGCCGCAAGGGAGAGTACCGCAAGGAATTCTCCGAGTGGCTGAAGGCCGGCTTCCAGCGGGTCAAGGTCGATGGCGAATTCTACACGCTGGAAGACGTCCCCGCGCTCGACAAGAAGTTCAAGCACGACATCGACGTCGTGGTCGACCGGATCGTGATCAAGCCGGACATCGAAAGCCGCCTCGCCGACAGTCTCGAGACCGCCCTGCGCCTGGCCGATGGCATTGCGGTGGGCGAGTTCGCCGACCGCAAGGACGCGGACGACAAGGCCGAACGCCTGGTCTTCTCCGAGAAGTTTGCCTGTCCGGTCTCCGGATTCACCATCTCCGAGATCGAACCGCGACTTTTCTCTTTCAACAATCCCTTCGGCGCCTGCCCGAGCTGTGACGGGCTGGGCCAATCACTCAAGTTTGACGAGGACCTCGTCGTCCCGGACCGCGACAAACCGCTCTCGGACGGCGCCATCGCACCGTGGAGCCGGGCAACCTCGAAACTCTATCAGCAGACCCTGCAGGCCCTCGCCGGCCATTTCGGCGGTGACATGTTCCAGGCCTGGCGCGACCTGCCGGAGCCTTTCCGCAAGATCGTTCTGTTCGGCACCAAGGAGAAGGTCACCTTCGTCTATGAGGACGGGCTGAGGAAGTTCGAGACCCAGAAGCCCTTCGAGGGCGTGATCCCCAATCTCGAGCGGCGCTGGCGCGAGACCGACTCGAGCTGGGTGCGCGAAGACCTCGCCCGCTTCCAGTCGGCCCAGCCCTGCGAGACCTGCGGCGGCCGACGCCTCAAGCCGGAAGCGCTCAGCGTCAAGATCGATGGCCATGACATCGCCGACGCGACCAAGCTGTCCATCCGCAAGGCGCGTGACTGGTTCAGCGCCGTGGAAGACACGCTGACACCCAAGCAGCGCCAGATCGCCGAACGCATCCTCAAGGAAATCCGCGAACGCCTGAAGTTCCTCGTTGATGTCGGGCTGGACTATCTCACCCTCGACCGGGCCTCGGGCACGCTGTCAGGCGGCGAGAGCCAGCGGATCCGTCTGGCCAGCCAGATCGGCTCCGGCCTGACCGGGGTTCTCTACGTGCTCGACGAGCCCTCGATCGGCCTGCACCAGCGCGACAATACCCGCCTGCTGGAAAGCCTGCGCGGACTGCGTGATCTGGGCAATACGGTGATCATTGTCGAACACGACGAGGAGGCCATCCTGACCGCCGATTATGTGGTCGATCTCGGCCCGGCCGCCGGTGTCCATGGTGGCGAAGTCGTCGCGGCGGGAACGCCCGAGGAAGTCACCGCCAATCCCGACAGCCTGACAGGTCAGTATCTGCGCGGCACACGCCGGATCGAGGTGCCGACCAAACGCCGCAAGATCGACAAGAAGCGCACCGTGAAAGTCGTCGGCGCCACCGGCAACAATCTCAAGACCGTCGATGCGGAATTCCCGCTCGGTGTGTTGTCCTGTGTTACCGGTGTGTCCGGTGGCGGCAAGTCGACCCTGACCATCGAGACCTTCTACAAGGCTGCGGCCCGCAAGCTCTCCAAGGCCCAGCAGGTGCCCGCCCCGCACGACCGGATCGAGGGCCTCAACCGGCTCGACAAGGTCATCGATATCGACCAGTCGCCGATCGGCCGTACCCCGCGCTCCAACCCGGCCACCTATACCGGCGCCTTCACCCCGATCCGCGAATGGTTCGCCCAGCTGCCCGAAGCCAAGACGCGCGGTTACAAGCCGGGCCGCTTCTCCTTCAATGTGAAGGGCGGACGCTGCGAGGCCTGCCAGGGCGATGGCGTGGTGAAGATCGAGATGCACTTCCTGCCGGACGTCTTCGTGCCCTGTGATGTCTGCCACGGCAAACGCTTCAACCGCGAGACGCTGGAAATCCAGTTCAAGGGCAAGTCGATCGCCGACGTGCTCGACATGACGGTCGAGGAAGGCGCTGACTTCTTCAAGGCCGTGCCCGCGGTGCGCGACAAGATGGAGACGCTCAAGCGCGTTGGTCTCGGCTATGTGAAAATCGGCCAGCCGGCCAACCAGCTCTCCGGCGGTGAGGCCCAGCGGGTCAAGCTGTCCAAGGAATTGTCCAAACGCGCGACCGGCAAGACGCTCTACATTCTCGACGAGCCGACCACCGGCCTGCATTTTGAGGATGTCCGCAAACTGCTGGAAGTCCTGCACGAGCTGGTCGAGGCCGGCAATACGGTCGTGGTCATCGAGCACAATCTCGACGTGATCAAGACCGCCGACTGGCTGATCGATATCGGGCCCGAAGGCGGTGATGGCGGCGGCGAGATCGTCGCGGTCGGCACACCGGAAGACGTCGCCAAGGTCGAGCGCAGCTGGACCGGGCGTTACCTAGCCCCGATGCTGGAGCGGGCGAAGGAATTGCGGAAGAAGGCGGGTTAGCCTGGCTACCCGACCCCGCCCTCTGCTTGGGCTTCCGCCTCGGCAATCGCGCGCATCCAGTCATCATCACGGCCACTGATCGCCATCGCGTAGTAGGCCGTCACGCTGTAGCCCATCAGCGTGACCGGCAGGCTCAACACCATGTTGACGAAGGCAAAGGGTAGCAGCTGAGCCAGGCCGGGCCGCGGCCCGCCGGTCAGCATCTGCATCATTTCCTGCTGCAGGTTGAAGGAGGGGATCACCAGGCCGAGCGCCATCATTACGATGCTGGCGGCAATCATGGCCGCGACGACGACCAGCCAGGCCATCAGGACGGAGCCGATCCGGCCCTTCATGGCCTGCCAGGTCGCCGTGATGGCAAAGCGGTGCGTCATTGCGCTGAGCGCGGCTGCCGGGGTCAACCGGAGGCCGATATAGACCACCGCCACGGTGACGGCCGGAACCACAAAAATCCCCAGAAAAGCCAGCAGCGGAACCAGGCTCACGAGGACCACGGCGATGACGGTCACGACCACCATCGCAACCAGGTAGGTCGCGAACAGCGCCAGAAGCACTGCCAGCGCCCAGAATTCCTCGGCGCCAAAGCGGAAGGGAATGAGGCCATTACCCTGGCCGGTCGTCAGCAGACGCATCCAGGCTGCAAAGGGCAGCGCCCAGCTGATCAATCCGATCGGCAGCATCACCGCCAGGCTGGCGAAATAGGACGCCATGGCCGGACCGACTTCCGCGCCGGGGGCCGGCGGCACTGGCTGCAGGGTGAGCTGCAGGAGACTGACCAGAAAGAACCAGACGAAGGTCCAGCCCGCCAGCACGGTCGTCGAATTCGGCCGCAGTTTCCCGACAACCAGGAACAGGGCGACCGCGTTCATCGGATTGATGTCTTTCATGAATTTCCCCAGCGCTTCGTGTGCCTCTAGCATGGCCAGACGCAAGCAACCAGACCGGGGTTCGTCCCCCATCGGTTTGCCGGCATGATCGCTGCCCGTCAGCCCTCGCTGGGCGAGGCGCCCATCGGGTGATCCTTGCCGAGGACCGGAGCGTCGCCCGCCTCGCCCTCGCCGCCGCTGCGGACGCGCACGGCGTTATAGGCACCGACCGAATGCCAGATCCCTTCCAGAAGGACCTGAATCGCGTAGAGCACCGCAAAACCGGCGATCATCGCCACAATCGTGCCCGGCTCGGTGAAGCTGGACTGGAGGCTGGCGAGCACGGCGTCCGGGTCCGCCATCTGGCCGTGGTCGGCCAGGTCGACGAATTCGATGATCATGGGCAGGAAAGCCGCGAGCAGAATGAGTTGAACGATGACGCCCAGAATGCCGCCGACAAGACCCATCAGGACATAAACGACAACATAGCTGGCCAGCAGTGCCCAGAAGACGCCCTTGCTGGCCTCCCAGCTCTCGAAGAAGCGCAGACGGCCATCCAGCACGGTCAGCGCCGGTGCCGAGGCCAGGCGGACGCCGAGAATGACCAGGCCAATCAGGACACCGAGCACCCCGGTGCCGATCAACAGGCCTGCACTAATCCCCATCGCAGCGGAACCGCCACTATCCTGGGCCATCATGATGGCGCCGAAGCCGAATAGACCCAGCACGGTGACAATCCCGAAATAGGCCATGACCGCCACCGCGAGGTAGAGCAGGTTGACGCCGATCAGGCGCAGCTCGTCGCCACCGAGGCGCAGCGGGATGACCGGCTTGATCTCGCCCTTGGTCAGGAAGCGCAACCAGGCCGCCTGGAACATCACGGCAAGCAACAGCGTGACCGGAACAATCAGGAAGCCGTAAGTGAGGAATGGCATCATGACGTCGAGGACCAGGCGGGCCGCCTCGGCGTCCGCGAGATGGCCGGTCGCATCGGCCCCGATCAGCTCGAACAGGTTGAGATAGGCCGGGCCCATCACCAGCACGCCAACGCCCATCAGGGCCAGCACACACAGGGTCTGGAACAGCATCAGCCAGAGCGCGCCGGCCGGTCGTTCGCCGAAGCGGATGAAAAACCAGAAGATGCCCTTGCCGATATCAAAGCTCTGCGTGGCCATGTCAGCCCCCTGCCTTTGCGTCATGATGGTCCCATCATGCGCAATCCGGGGCAAAGCACCACCGGGAAGCGGGCTGGATCCGTCCCGCTAGGCGGTTTCGGCGCTGCGAACCTTGTAGAACTGGGCATAGAGACCTGCCATCACCGGCAGGTTGATGACCGAGAACAGCCCCGTCACCCGCAGATATTCCGGCGCCCGGGCAAACCCGCCCGACGTCATGACTTCGTCGCCGACGGTCACGGGCGTCATCAGGGGGCGTGCGTCGAGGGCAAGACAGACAAGCTCGTAAAGACCGATCTGGACCAGCATCAAGGGCAGTGCCGCCAGCGCCATGGCCCCCAGAATCCGCCAGGCCTGGCCTTCGCTCAGCGTCCACACCGACAGCACCCGCACAGCCTGTTGGGCGAAACTGGCCGGGAAGGACATCGACAAGCGGGCGACCAGCCAGGCGACCAGCAGGAAGGCGATCCCGTTGACCACCCAGGCGGCAACCCAGTCCGCGGTCGACATGTAGCTCATGGCGGTCGGCAGATCGACGCCGGCCGCTTCCGGATCAATGCCGGCCTGCTCGATGGCACCACCGGCAATCGTGCTGAAGACGACAAAGGCAAACATCGCGGTCAACAGGGCGACGATCAGCACCAGGGCCGCATTGAGCAGCGCCACCACGAACAATCGCCACTCATCACCGCCGAGGCGCAAACCCCACTGGCCCGCATATTCGCCGCGCACCGCCAGCCGGAAACTCATCGCCGAAAAGGCGAGGCTACCCACCGTCAGGGCAATCATCGCCGTGGCGTCAAGGGTCAGCCAGAAGCCGGACAGTGGCGCACCCAGCGCCTTCTGGGCGAGCCAGAGCTGAACGGCATAGGCCAGCGTGAAGGGCGCAGCGGCCAGCAGGAAGCGGCGCCAATGGGCATACAGGAAGCTGTAGGCGGCACCCGCACTGCGCAGGACGGGGATGGGCTGACTGGACATGACGGCTCCGAAGGACACCGGCACAGAGATACCGCCCTGCCCGCAAGGATCAAGCGCGACGCGCGGTCGCGCACAGACAGGGTGCGTCAGCGCCGCATACGAAAGTCAAAGCGGGTTACGACGCCCTCGCGACGCACCGGAACACCGTCGCGTGTCGCCGGTTCATAGGTCCAGTCTTCAATGGCATTGATTGATGCTTGATCGAAGACACCGGGCGGGAAGGAGCCGGTCACTTCAATCGCGTCAGTGCGGCCCTCCTCGGTCACAGCGAAGGTCGCATAGACAACACCATCAAGATCCGAGTAGGCCGCTTCCATCGGATAGCTGGGTTCACGCCGCCTGATCGGCGCAGCATCACAACACGGAACCCCTTCATCCGTCCCGTCGGCTTCGTCAGCCTCATCCTCGGCCTCGGACGCCAGATAGCGCGCGGTGTGGAAAGGGTTCTCGGCGAGACGCGCATTGAGACGCGACTCGGGCCCCTCATCACCACCGCCCGCCTCATCATCGAACCGGGCGCCGCGCGCTGAAACCAAGGCCGCCCTCATCGTCCGCCTGTCGGGATGATCAGGAGCCTTTTCCTCCATGACGTCGATCGCCATGTGCAGCGAATAGGTCGCCGCATCAAAGTCGCGGTCCAGCGTCTGCGAGATTCCAGCATAGAACAGGGCGAGCCCATAGCTGGCGGTCGGCTCGACCAAGGATATCTCAAAGGCCGCCGCTGACTGCAAGGCCGCCTCGCCAGCCTCGTGAATACGACCGCGCCCCATCGCCAGCGCGGCCCGCGTCAGGAAGGCATCTCCGGCGAAATCTGCCGCAGGAGCAAGGGCGGCACCCAATTCTTCCAGCGCATTCGCCGCGTTGCGGGAGCAGGCGTAGGCGTCACTCCGATCCTCGTTATGGAGCGCAACCAGAGCCGCATTGTGCCAACGCCAGGCGCGCTCGACCGGATCGGCATTGGCCCGGTCCGAAAGGCGGGCCGCGTTTCGCCACGCAAGTTGAGCGGTCTCGTATTCTCCGTTCAAGGACGCGGCAAACCCGTAATTTTCAGCCAGGGTCGCCAGCGTGGCTCGGTCGATACCGGCCTCATCACCGGCCTCGTAAGCGCCCCGCGCACTCTCGAGCAGTGCAACGGTGTCGCCGGCATCCAATGCCGCCTGATACGCCCGATAGGCGGCTGTAACCTCTGGCGGCAGCCCTTGCGCGCCAGCTGTTGCCGTGACCATCAGCGCCAATAGCGCAACCCAAACCTGCTTCATGACGCAACCCCCCGTTGATCACGAGCTTTGACCGGGCACCGCAAGGCGTCAAGTCTGCCCGCGCCCGCTTGACTCCCTCGTCCCCCGGCTCGATATGCCGCGCATGACAGATCAAGCGATAAAACCCGTTCACGTCATCGGCGGCGGCATGGCCGGCTCCGAGGCAACCTGGCAGCTCGTCTCCAAGGGCGTTCCTGTCATCCTGCACGAGATGCGCGGCGTGAAGGGCACTCACGCCCACCATACCGACGGGCTGGCCGAGCTGGTGTGCTCGAACTCCTTCCGCTCGGATGATCACCGCACCAATGCGGTCGGCCTCCTGCACGAGGAAATGCGCCGCCTCGACTCGATCATCCTGCGCCAGGGTGATGCCGCGCGCCTGCCCGCTGGCGGGGCGCTGGCTGTCGATCGCGACGTCTTCTCGCAAGCCGTCACGAAAGAGCTCTCCGAGCATCCGCTGGTCACCATCAATCGCGAGGAAATCCCGGCCCTGCCGCCGGAGGACTGGGACAGCGTCATCATCGCCACCGGTCCGCTGACCTCGGAAAGCCTGTCCGAGGCGATCCTGAAGGAGACCGGCGAAGGCGAGCTGGCCTTCTTCGATGCCATCGCCCCGGTGGTCTACCGGGACAGCGTCAATACCGACAAAGCCTGGTTCCAGTCGCGCTATGACAAGGGCGAGACCGAAGCCGAGCGCAAGGCCTATCTCAACTGCCCGATGGACAGGGACCAGTATGAGGCCTTCATCGACGCGCTGATCGCGGCGGAGAAGACCGAGTTCAAGGAATGGGAAGCCAACACCCCCTATTTCGACGGCTGCCTGCCGATCGAGGTGATGGCCGAACGCGGTCGCGAGACCCTGCGCCACGGGCCGATGAAACCGGTCGGCCTGACCAATCCGCACAATCCGACCGTCAAGCCCTGGGCCATTGTCCAGCTGCGCCAGGACAATGCGCTGGGCACGCTGTTCAACCTCGTCGGCTTCCAGACCAAGATGAAATACGGCGCCCAGGGCGAAGTCCTGCGCATGATCCCCGGCCTGGAGGAGGCGCGCTTTGCCCGCCTTGGCGGCATTCACCGCAACACCTTCCTCAACTCACCCAAGCTGCTCGATGCGCAATTGCGCCTGAAGAGTCAGCCGCGCCTGCGCTTTGCCGGGCAGCTGATCGGTGTCGAGGGCTATGTCGAGAGCGCTGCGATGGGCCTTTTGGCCGGACGCTATGCCGCCGCCGAGCGACTTGGCGGGAGCCTGACACCGCCACCGGCGACCACCGCGCTCGGCGCGCTGATCGCCCATGTCACAGGCGGTCACCTGGATAGCGGCAAGGGCTCTTTCCAGCCGATGAATGTCAATTTCGGCCTTTTCCCGCCGATCGAGCAGCCCACCGTCGATGCCGAAGGCAACCGCATCAAGGGCAAGGCCAAGACCCCGGCCCGCAAGACCGCGATGTCGCAGCGCGCGCTCGACGATCTGGCGAGCTGGCAGGCGGGCTGAGCCAGGCCTCAGCTCCGGGCCAGGGCCTGCGACGATACTGCCCGACTACCAGGGCAGGTCCTGGCCAGAGACGTGATAGAAGCGGCCGCTCATCACCGGATTGCCATAGGCACGGGCGATCAGGTCGAGCTGGCCGGACACCGATTCCTGGACCGTGAGCTGGCCATTGGGGCCGCCCATGTCGGTCTTGACCCAGCCGGGGTGCAGGATCAGCACGACGATGCCGCGATCCTTGAGATCGACACTGAGCGACTTGCCGATGGCGTTGAGCGCGGCCTTGGAGCCACGATAGCCGTACGCTGCACCGCTGCCATTCTCGCGGATCGAGCCCATGCGCGAGGACTGCAGGGCGATGACCTTCATCTCGGACTGGGCGACCTGGTCGACAAAGGCCTCGACCAGCGCCAGCGGCGCGATCGTGTTGACCTTGAACTCTTCCACCATCGCCGCACCGGCGGCACGGCCGAATTTGCGTGTCTCCGGGGCCATCATCCCGGCATTGGCAAACAGCAGGTCGACCGGCCCCGTCACGACCTTGGCGAGGGCCTCGGCGCTCTCGGGGTCAGCTGCGTCATAGGCGTGAATATCCAGCTTGCCCGTGCCAACCGGCAAAGCGCGAAGCTCGGTCGCTGCATCCGGATCCCGCACGGCGGCGCTGATATGCCAGCCGCGGTCGAGCAATTGCCGGGCATGCTCCAGCCCCAGTCCGCGATTGGCTCCGGTAATCAGCGCGTGATGCATGGTCGTCTCCTTGGTTGCCGCCATGTTGAACGCGGGCGCCCCTCGGAAGCAAGAGGGCGGGACTGTCTATCGACCGCTTAATGCCAGCCATGTCAGTCGCAAGCGCCGGGCGAGCGGATTGATGTCCGGCGCGAGGGCATAGGGGCTGTCCGGCAGACGGCCGAGATGCCAGGCCGCGAGGCGGCAATAGCCCATCGCCGGAACCGCCTCGGCTGGCAGCGGACCGAACCCGGCAAGGGTCCGGCAGGCGTCACGAGCGGCGGCGATCACCGGCTGGCGCGCCTGCGCCACCTTCTCGGCGCCGAGACCCTGCGCCAGCATCGCCGGGGTGACAGCGACCTGACCGAGACTGTCTCCGCCGACCGGGGCGCGACCGATCCGCGCCCGCAACGGGAAGGCCCGCAGGAGACCGGTCAGCCCCCAGGCGCGTCCCGCTGCAAGGGCAATCCCTGCCGGCAGCGAAGCCTCGGCACCGACCGTGCGTAGTCCAAGCCGGACGAGCAGGCCGGAGGTGGCATCGACATAGGCAAGGACATCATCAAGATCCCGGAAAGGCCGGGCGGCGATATCGTCGAAGCGAGCCTCGATCAGGGGGGAAAGATCGGCGAACGGGATGCGGTCGGTGAGCGGCGCCAGGCCCTCGGTGACATCGTGGCGACGCACCTTGGGCGTCGCGGCATAGAGGTCTGCGACGGCGTCGCGCCACCAGGTCAGCTTCATCTCGCCGATCAGGCTCTCCGAGCTGGAATCCGCAGCCTTGCCGAGCTCGTGATTGAGCCCGTAGAGCGCCAGCAGACCGGCCCGGTCATCGGGCTGGGCGAACAGCGCGCAGAGATAGCGATCCGGGTCGGCGGTGTGCAGCAAGCTGTCGATTTCCTTGGCCATCATGCGTCTCTCCGGTGGACATCAGCGCGACTGACACCATATGTGCAGGCATCAAACCGGCCCTCCGGGCCGACCCTGTTTCCGTCTACGTCACTGTAAGAGGTTCTCATGGCTTTCACTTTGCCCGATCTTCCCTACGCCAAGGATGCGCTGGCCCCTCATATCTCCTCCCAGACGCTCGATTTCCACCACGGGAAGCACCACAATGCCTATGTCGGCAAGCTGAACGGGCTGGTCGAGGGCACCGACATGGCGTCGCTGTCGCTGGAAGACGTCATCAAGAAGAGCGCAGGCGATGCCTCAAAGGCCGGCATTTTCAACAATGCCGCCCAGATCTGGAACCACACCTTCTACTGGCAGTCCATGCGTCCCAATGGCGGCGGTGCGCCGACCGGTGACCTGGCCGCGATGATCGACCGTGACTTCGGGTCGCTCGATGCCTTCAAGACCGCCTTTGCCGATGCCGGCGCCACGCAGTTCGGCTCCGGCTGGGCCTGGCTCGTCCTGGCCAATGGCAAGCTGGAAATCCGCAAGACGCTGAATGCGGAAACGCCGCTGACCGAAGAGGGGGTCACCCCGCTGCTGACCATGGACGTCTGGGAGCACGCCTATTACCTCGACTTCCAGAACCGTCGCCCCGACTACATCACCAGCTTCCTCGACAATCTGGTGAACTGGGAATTCGCGGCTGAAAACCTCGCTGCGGCCCAATAAGCCCCTCGTCAGAACGACGCAGACGCCCTAACCTTCCCCTCGGTCGATAAACATATCCCGAGGGGACGGTTAGATGGCGTTCAAACATGCCTTGGCAGCGCTGGCGCTCGCCACGACAGCGATCCTGCCCGCCTGTGCGCAGGACATTCAGACAGTCGAAACACCCGCAGCGCTGGGTTTTGACCCGGCAGCCCTGGACGCGCTCGATGCCCGTCTGGACCAGCTGGCCGCGGAAGGCGCCCGGCCGGGTTATGCCGCGATCATTGCCCGCGGCGAGCAGATCGCCTTTGTCTCCGAGGCCGGGATGATCGATCTCGAAGCCGGAACCCCCTTCACCGTGGACAGCCCGGTCCGCATCGCCTCGATGAGCAAGCCGGTGACCGCCGTGGCGGTGATGATGCTGGTCGAGCGCGGGCTGGTCTCGCTCGATGACCCGGTCAGCGACTACATTCCCGAATTCGCCGATATCCGGGTCGCCGTCTCGCCGATGGCCGATGAGAATGGCGAGATCGCCACGCGGGCGCCGGCGACCGTGATGACGGTCGAGCACCTGCTCACCCATACCTCCGGCCTCGGCTATATCTTCGAGAACCAGACCGATCTGGGGCGCCTCTATCTGGAGACCTCCCTCTATGCCGGCGAGGGCAATCTGGAAGCCCGCATGCAGCAGCTCTCCACACTGCCGCTCTATGCCGATCCGGGTCAGCGCTGGATCTATTCCTATTCTCTGGACGTCGCCGGAAGGGTCGTCGAAGTCGCGTCCGGCATGCCGTTCGAGGACTTCCTCGAGACCGAGATCTTCACCCCGCTCGGCATGAATTCGACCGGCTTTTTCTTCGATTATGTCGATTTCGACGAAGCCGACATGTCGCCGCTCTATGTCCACACAGAAAGCGGCGATATGGTCGAAACGGAGCAAGCCAACCCGAGCTGGGCGTCCGGCGGCGGCGGCCTTGTCTCGACGGCCTCTGACTATATCCGCTTTGCCATGATGCTCGCCAATGGCGGGACGCTGGGCGATGTCCGGATCCTGGCGCCCGAGACCTTTGCCGAGTTCAGCCGGCCGCGCCTGACCGCTGAGCAGCTTGGTGATGGCTGGACGGGCCGTAATTTCGCGCTCGGCATGGACGTGGTGATGCCACCAGCCGAGGGCCAGCAGGCCGCGGGCGTGCCCGGGGATCTGAGCTGGGGCGGGATGTTTGATACCGATTTCTTCGTCAGCCCGCAGACCCGCACCGCGGCCGTGATCATGACCCAGATCCAGCCGTCCCGGTATCGCCCCGAGCCGCGCACCCTGCGTGTCTTCCGGCCGATGGTGTATGCCAGCTTCGCCTTCGACTGAGGCGACCAACAAAAACTGCACCGGGCGCGACGGAAATCCGATCCGCCCTGCGTTGGACAGGGGCAAACGGGCCGCAACCCCTCCCTGACCTCGCAGGCCCGGATGTTCACGTACCCCCCGAACGTGAACAGGGCCCGCCGGTTGATCCGGCGGGCCCTGAACGTTTCAGCGCGGTTTGGCGTCGGCCCCCGTGCTAGCCAAACACGGTCTGCGCCATGGCCATCGCAATCAGCATCGGGAAGGACAGCAGCGTGTTGGTGCGTGAGAACAGCATCGCCGTGCGCGCCGCCTTCGGCTTGGCCTCGGCATCGGCCTCGACCATGCCCAGGGCGATCTTCTGGTTGGGCCAGATCACGAACCAGACATTGGCCGCCATGATGATGGCCAGCCACATGCCGATCCCGATGAAGGAGTATTGCGGCGTGTAGGTATCAGCCAGAAGGCCGAGGCTCAGCACTTCGGACGTGTAGCCGCGCATGCCGGCCACCGCGAGACCGGTGACCACGGTAAAGGCTGCGCCCCAGCGAAACCAGAACAGGGCTGCCGGCGCGATCACCTTGCCGATCGCCGGCTTCTGCTCGTCCGGGATCTTCGGCATGTTCGGAATCTGCACGAAGTTGAAATACCAGAGCAGACCGATCCACATGATGCCCGAGACCACATGCGTCCAGCGGGCAAAGCCCTGCCAGAACGCCCCATCGATCGCGATCGCGCCGGACATCACATAGGCGCCCAGATAGATCGCCGCGAGCACGAAGGAGACGATTACCGTCGTGCGTAGATTGCTGAGAATTGCAGCCATTATTCCCTCCCCATCTGCCAGAATCACTCTGTCAGTTGAAGGAAAATACGGCGAATTCGCGTCTCAGGATAGTCCGGCTCGGGCTATCCCCGCTCAGCTCTCATTGCTTTCACGCTGGACATTGGTGAAGAGCAGGATCGGCGCAGCGACGAAGATCGACGAGAAGGTCCCGATCAGGACGCCCCAGATCATCGCGAAGGCAAAGCCCTTCAGGGCGGTGCCGCCGATGAGGTAGAGCGAGATCAGCGCCACCAGCGTCGTCACCGAGGTCAGGATGGTGCGCGACAGCGTGTCATTGATCGACAGGTTGAGCACTTCGGCCAGCGGCATGCGCTTGTACTTGCGCAGGTTCTCGCGGATCCGGTCATAAACCACGACGGTGTCGTTCATCGAGTAACCGACAATGGTCAGGATCGCGGCAACGGTCGCCAGGTCGAACGTCATCTGGGTCAGCGAGAACATGCCGACGGTGGCGATGACATCGTGCGTCAGGGCGACAATGGCGCCGACCGAGTATTGCCACTCGAAGCGGAACCAGATGTAGACCAGCATCAGGAAGAGCGCGACACCGATGGCGGTGAAGCCGGTGATGATCAGCTCACCGGACACCGCGCCGCCGATCACGGTCGTGCCACGCAATTCGATATCCGGGAAACTCGTCTGGAGCGCCTCCTCAAGTGAAATGCGGGCCGCATTCTGGGCCGCCTCACCCTCAAGCCCCTCGCCGGCCTGCAGCGGCAGGGAGATGAGATAGGTCGTATGACTGTCGTCGGCGGCACCGGCACCCTGGACGCGCGCCTCGCCGAGATCGAGCGCATTGGCGGCCGTCCGCAATTCCTCGATCGAGGTTGTGTTCGGGGCTTCGACTTCGGTCTGGATACCACCGCGGAAGTCGATGCCGAAATTGATCCCGACGGTCGCGAACTCGATCATCGAAAAGACGATGAAGAAGGCGGAGATCGCCAGGGCGATGAAACGGATCCGGATGAAGGGAACCTTCGAGCCGGTCGGCAGGAATTTGACGAGTGCAAGGGACATGTCGGTTTCCTCCCCTTAAATCGGCAGCTTTTTGGGCTTGAAGGCCCGCAGCCAGAGAACCGCCAGCAGGCGGGAGATGACGAAGGCGGTGAAGACCGACGTGACAATGCCAATACCCAGCGTGACCGCGAAGCCGCGGACCGGTCCGGCGCCCAGCATGTACAGCACGGCGGCGGCGATGAAGGTCGTGATGTTGGCATCGAGGATCGCCGCCAGCGCTCGCTCATAGCCAGCCTGGATCGCCTGCACCGGGGTCCGGTTGTTGCGGACTTCCTCTCGGATCCGCTCATAGATCAGGACGTTGGCGTCAACTGCCATACCGATCGTCAGGATGATGCCGGCGATGCCCGGCAGCGTCAGCGTCATGCCCAATCCGGACAGGCCGCCCAGGATGAGCACGACATTGACCAGCAGGGCGGCGGTCGAGAACAGGCCGAAGATGCCGTACATGGCGACCATGAAGATGATCACGAGGGAGAAGCCGATGACCACGGCCAGCTCGCCGCTCTCGATCTGGTCACGACCCAGCGAGGCCGTGACGACGCGCTGTTCGACCGGGGTCAGCGAGGCCGGAAGCGCACCGGCATTGAGCAGAATGACCAGCTGGTTGGCCGATTCGTAGGTATAGCCCCCGCCGATCACGCCCGATCCGGAGAGGATCGGCTCGTTGATGGTCGGCGCCGTGATCACCTCGTCGTCCAGCACGATGGCAAAGCGGCGACCGCGATTGGTCCGGGTCAGCTCACCAAAAATCAGCGCACCCTGGGTGTCGAGACGGAAGCCGACGACCGGGCCGATATAGTTCGGGTGCGAGGTCACATAGGCGCTGTTGAGATTTTCACCGGTCAGGCGCTGACGGGTCTCGACCGCGACCCACTGGGTGCCGCCGGTATCGGCCATGGCATAGACGGTCACGCCGGGAGGGGTGCGCGCCTGCCCGCTGGGACCCGGATCGACATTCTCGTCGACCATGTGAAAGCTCATCGCGGCCTGGGTGCCGACGAGGTCGATGATTTCCTGCGGGTTGTCCGCACCCGGCACCTGGACCAGCACGCGGCGGTCACCCGAGCGCGCGATGGTCGGATCGGTGGTGCCGAGACCGTCGAGACGGCGACGGATCACGGTGATCGATTGCTCCAGCGTACGATTGCGGATCGCCTCGGTCTGCTGCGGCGTCACCGCGATACGGATCGCGGAGAGATCGGACGGATCAGCGTCGATCTCGTACATGTTCGCGAGGCCGACCTGACCGACGCCCGTCGTCACTGGAGAGTTCAGGCCCCGGATACGCTCCAGCGCCGTCTCGCGTTCCTCCGGGCGCACCATCAGCACCACGACTTCGTCACCGATCACGGCGACAGAGCGCGCCAACACGGGCGGTGACTCGCGCAGCGTCGTCCGGATGTCCGAGGCCAGCGCTTCGAGCTGTGCGTCACGGACCTCGTCCATGTCGACCTCGAAGACGATGTGCGAACCGCCCTGCAGGTCGAGACCAAGATTGATCGTCCCCGATGGAATATAGCGCCAGATGCCTTTGGGCGTTGCGGTGCCATCCGCCTCGTTGATCGTGAACCGGTCGGTTTCCGGCACGAAGTTGGGGATGGTGTACATCACGCCGAGCAGCGTGATGATTAGGATGGAAAGCAGTTTCCAACGCCCGAAGTGCAACATGGCAGCGCGGCCTCTTTGTCAGGGACGATCAGGGATAGCAGTCAATCGGATCAGCCGATTTCCTTGCTGTCCTTCTTGTCGTCTTTCTTGGCGTCATTGGCCGGCTTGGGAGCCGTGCGGCCCTTCACGTCAGCAATCGTGGCGCGAACGATACGGACCTTCACGCCCTCACCGATGTCGAGGGTGACTTCCTCGTCGGTGACCTTGGCGATCTTGCCGATCATGCCGCCCTGGGTAATGACTTCATCGCCGCGCTTGAGGCCGCCGATCAGTTCCTTGTGTTCCTTCATGCGCTTTTGCTGCGGACGAATGAGCAGGAAGTAGAAGACCAGGCCCATGAGAACGAGCATGGGAATCGGGGACTGAAGAAACTGTTCCATGAAGAGGCGCGCTCCGCGGCTGCTTGAGGGCGTATCACGCAACCTTGTTGCGAAAACGCCCGGAAATTCGAATGCGCGGGACTATATCGGGACGAGGCCCTGTTGCAACAAGGGTCGGCTGTTGGAACACGTGACAAAACGCGCCTCGAGCGGCCGTCTTGCGAGCGCCGGGCTCAGCGCAGATAGGACATCGGGTCGACCGGGTTCACCCCCGACCGGATCTCGAAATGCACCTGGGGGCGGTCGACCGTGCCGGTCGCACCGGCCTGGGCGATCACCTGGCCCCGGCTGACCTGGTCACCTTCACGGACCAGCAGACGGGAATTATGGGCATAGGCGGTCACATAGCCGCCGGAGTGACGCAGCAGGACAAGCTGCCCGTAGCCGGCCAGCTCACTGCCGGCATAGACCACCTGGCCAGGCGCTGCGGCCCGCACCTCGGCGCCGGACGGTGCCTCGATGTTGATACCGTCATTGCGTTCGCCATTGGGACGACGACCAAAGCTCGACAGCACCTGGCCGCGGATCGGCCAGTCAAAGCTGGGCGCGCCGGCTTCGGCCGGCGGCGGGCTGTAGCGATCGGTATTGGCCGACGGCGTGGTCGATGCCCGTGAGGAGCCACCGGACTGGCGACTGGCGACCTGGGCCCCGTTGGGCAGGCGGATTTGCTGACCGACCTCGATCTCATAGGGCGCGCCGATGCCGTTATGACTGGCGAGCTGCTGGAAGGGCACGCCATAGCGCAGACCGATTCGGTAGAGGTTTTCGCCACGCTGGACCACATGGACCGGCGGGCGCGGCATCGAGATGGTCTGCCCCACACGCAGGGTATAGGGCGCGCTAAGCCCGTTTGTACTGGCCAGGTCCGACATGCTGACGCCGCAGCGTTCGGCAATCTCGGACAGCGTATCATTGGTCCGCACCGTATAGCCGGAGCCACAATTGACCGCCGCGCGGCGCGGTGTCCGTGACGGGGATGACGATGTCGAAGAGCCGCCATTGCCAAAGCTGCGATAGTCGACCCGGGCCGGCTCACGCGGGTTGGACGCGCAAGCCGCAAGGCTCGCGCTGACCACCGCAACGAGGCAGATCAGGGACATTCGACGCATTTCGGGCTCGACCTCCGACAGGAATAGCGCGACCATCAAGCCAGAGAAGGCTTAACCGGCGGTTATCCATGCACGGCACCAATGCCTCCATGATGGATTTTTAATCCGGATCGTGCGGGTCGGATAGCGCCGCCCCGGGATATCAATCTCAACCGGTGCCGCGACCGCTGATCTCGGCAAGGCACCAGCGCCGGGCCTCCTCAACCGAGTCGACCGGGCGGAACGTGCTGCTCCACTCCTCCACCAGCTCGCGGATCATGGCCTCGCGCTCCGCACTTTGAGACCCGGACGGCGCGATATAGGCAAAGGGACGCCCGTCCAGCGTCTCGAGGAAGTCCTCCCAGATCTCGCGTGAGATGCTTGGATTGGCCGGCACTTCGGCCGCCGAGGCATCAATGATGAGCGCCTTGAGCCGGCCGACCCGGATATCTTCGCGGGCCCGTTCCTCGGCAACGGCATGCTCCGTGCGGCTGGCCTGGCCAACCACGGTCACCTTGACGAGACCGCCTTCCCCCAGATCGTCGTATGCAATACCCATTCGCATACCCTAGCACAGCGCTGCGGCCGCACTAAAGGGCCCGCGCCTCGCCCTTCACCAGCGGGACAAAGCGAACATCCATGATGTCGGTCTCGGTGATGGTGTCGCCCTCACGGACATAGCGGACCAGGACCTGGCGGGTATCGCGATCAACCGGCGCAACGGCGATACCGCCATCCTTGAGTTGGTCGAGAATGGCATCCGGCCGACTTGGCGCCGAGGCCGTCAGGATGATGCGGTCAAACGGGGCCTGCTCGGGCCAGCCCAGCGTGCCATCGCCAATCCGCGTGACAATATTGGTCAGGCGCAGATCATGGAAACGGGCTTCGGCTTCGCGTGCCAGGGTCCGATAACGTTCAACCGAGTAGACCCGGCGCGCCAGGCGCGCGAGCACGGCGGCCTGATAGCCCGAGCCGGTCCCGATCTCGAGCACCTTGCAGCGATCGTCGAGCTTCAGCGCCTGGGTCATCAGGGCAACGATCAGCGGCTGGGAAATGGTCTGCCCGCAGTCAATCGGCAAGGCGCGATCATCATAAGCCTGGTCACCGAAGCGCTGCGGCAAAAAGAGGTGGCGCGGGGTACGCTCCAGCGCCCCCATCACCTTGGCATCCGTGACGCCACCGCCACGCAGGCTCATCACCAGCTGGATCATGCGGGGATCGGGCAATTGCATGCGCGGCAGCCTTCCTGGCGTATCGGGTTCTCGATCCGGACCGGATCAGGATTTGGGCGGAACACCACCCAGCATGCGTTTCAGGTTACCGAGCGTCTCGCCGTGTGTCAGGTCCATGTGCAAGGGCGTCACGGAGATCTTGCCATCATAGATGGCCCGCAGGTCGACGCCGTCCGGCGGATTGGACAACAGACCCTTGAAGGCCAGCCAGTAATAATCCATGCCGCGCGGATCGGTCCGGTGTTCGGCGTGCAGGATGTGCTGGTCGCGGCGGCCCTGGCGGGTGACTTCAACCTCTTCGACCTCGTCCGGCTTGCGGTCCGGGAAGTTGATGTTGATCAACACGTCTTCCGGCCATTTCAGGTCGAACAGGCGGCGCAGGATCGGTGCCCCGTACATCTCGGCGGTTTCCCACTGGATCGGATCATCCTTCCCGAAGCCATAGGCCTGCGACAGCGCGACCGAGGGAATACCAAGCTGCATGCCCTGCATGGCACCGGCCACCGTACCGGAGAAGGTCACGTCCTCGGCGATGTTCTGGCCGCGATTGACGCCGGACAGGACGAGATCGGGCTGTTTACCCGGGATCAGGTCCTGCACGCCCATCAGCACACAGTCGGTCGGCGTGCCGGAGACCGACATGCGGCGCTCGTCGAAATGACGGACCCGCAGCGGGTCGTGCAGCGACAGGGAACGCCCGGCGCCGGACTGTTCCTCGGCCGGTGCGACGATCCACACATCGTCGGACAGCTGGCGCGCGATCTTCTCGAGCACCTTCAGCCCGTGGGCCCGGATGCCGTCATCATTGGTCAGGAGGATGCGGGGATTTTCAGGGATCATGATCAACCGGTGGCTTGCTGTGTTGGCGTTCGCCCGCTTCTAAAGCAATTCGGGCCAGCCGCCAGTCCCCCGGTGCGCTCACACATGTGACAGACAAGCGACAGGCGGCCCTTGGGGAGGGCCGCCTGTGCACGCGTCAGACCATTACAAAGCTGCGACGACTACCAACCTTCCGGCATGTCGGGCACAGGCAGTGCCAGGGCAGCGTCGTCCTGGGGCAGGCCGAAAGCATCCAGACCGGGCAAGTCGAAGGCTTCTGCCTGACCAGGCGTCGAGCGCACGCTCGCGAGTTCCATTCCGGCGTCGCCGGTTTCCGTGAGCGAGGCAAACTGCGCCGCGCCGCGGAAATTGGTGAGGTCGAAGACGCGGTCAAAGCTGAACTCCGCCACATCACCCGCCGTCATCACGGCGAGGCCGTCATCATGGGAGAGCTGCAGGAAACCGTCATCGGCATCCGTGTCCGCCACATCGTCGGCCACCGGCGTTTTGACCGGATCAATGGCCTCGGTCTTCGAGAAGACCTTGGCCATCATTGAGGCGCCTTCGTCGCGGCCTTCAACCTCGATCACCGCGATGGCGTCGGCGGTCGGCCCGGAGACCTCCACCGACCAGCTGTCGAGCGTCGAATTGCCGACCTGGTTGTCGACAAAGTTCAGCCCGTCAAAGCTGACGCTGACCTCGTGCGGCCCGTCAGGCGTCTCGACCGTGCCGGTCCAGCTGATCGTGGCATTGCTGATCGAGTTGGCGAAGCTGATCCACTGCCCCGTATTGGTCAGGCTGCCGAAATAGCCTTCGATATCGAACTCCGCCGGCGGAATGACCGTCGCCACACCATCCACATAAACGGAAGCCGAGATCCCGTAATCGGCATTATTCCCGTTGAAGTGGAAGACGACACCATTGGCCGGTTCGGCATAGGGTGCCGCCGAGTTTCCGGAACTGCGTGCCTCCTCGACTATCTGGCCGGTATCGAAATTGACCACGAACCAGCGGCCGGCATTACCGATTGTCGGAATGCTGTCCGATCCGCCGGTGATCACGGTATCGGCATTGGCCACGCCGTAATTGACCGTGATGGTTTCGGTCTCACCTGCGGCGAGGCCGCCGAATTGCGCCGGATCGATTACCAGCTCACCGGTCAGGGCATCCACCGTGAAAGCCACGGCCGCGCCGGACGCGGTGGTCGCCGTCACGCCGGTGACCGCCATGGAATCCCCTTCCGGGTCCAGCGCATGGGTGAGGAGATCAAGGCTGAGCGGGGCATCATCCTCGCTCGTCGTGGCCTCAAGCGTGGCGCTGACACTGGGCAGATCATCCGCCCCGGTGACCATCAGGCTGATCTGCGTGGTCGAGGTCGACGCCCCGTCGGACAGCTCGATGATGAAATTGACCATGACCAAGTCGCCGTCATCCAGATAGTCGAACACCGAAGCGTCCGCATCGAAGGACCAGGACAGAACCCCGTCGACAGCGTCGAGCGTCAGCAGGCTCGCAAGATCAACACCGGCGAGGCCGGCCCCGTTCCCGCGCACATCGATCGGTCCGACCGTGGCCGTATACGTGTCATTGGCATCGACATCGCTGTAGGACCACGTGCCGCTCTCACTCAGCACGGCCGCGTCATTCTCGCCGAACATCAGATTGGCGTTGTCATAGATCGTAACCGCGTCGTTGGCGCCATCGACCGTGATGGTCACGGTGCGCGGGGTGACGCCGCCCTGCCCGTCCTCGACATCATAGCTCAGGGTGATGGTTTCCGTCTCACCGGCCGAAAGGTCCTGGAAATTGCCCGGATAGATCGTGAACTGACCACTGCTTTCATCGAGATTGTAGACGAAGGACCGGTTCGGATTGGACGTTTCCATGACGACGTTGACCACCGACAGGTTGTCACCATCGGCGTCACTGGCGCCTTCCAGCAGGTCGACATAAACGAAGAAACTGTCCTCGCTCATCGACACGTCGAAGTCAGGCGCATCCGGGGCAGCATTCTGCGGCGTGATCGTGATGGTGACCGGCGCCGTCACACTGTCATGACCGTCGCTGATCTCGACCTCATAGGTCAGGGTCAGGCTGCCGGTGAGCTGGCTGAACAGGGCGGACTCGGCATCAAAGGACCAGGCAACAGACGGTCCGTCGCCGCTGGCGGCAAAGCTGAGCAGCCCGATGACATCGGCCTCCGTCAGGTCACCGACATCGCCCGACAGGGCCACGCCCAGCGTTGAGCCGGTATGGGTGTCGCTGGCATCGGGATCGGAGATGCCGATCACACCGCTGGCGGACAGTACACCGTCGCCCGCTGCTTCCGCATCGGCTTCGAGGTCCGAATTCCACGGCTCGAAATACGGCGCGTCATTCTGACCGATGACGGTGAACTGGAGCTCACGCGCCACGATACCGCCATCGCCGTCATCAAGATTGAACTGAATGGTCAGGATTTCGGTCTCGCCCTCGGCAAGGTCCTCATATTGGCCATAAGGGAAGGTGACGGTGCCCTCTTCCAGATTGACATTGGCCGTCACGACCCGGTCGGGATTGTCCGTGAAAGCGACCACATCGGTGACGACGACAGTGTCACTGTCCACATCCTCGACAGAGGCCAGAAGATTGACCCAGAGCGGCTCGCTCTCACCCAGTGAAATGGTGAAATCGACGAAGTTCGGCAGGTCATTCGTGCCCTCGATGGTGATCGAGACCTGGGTGGTGTCGCTGGCGCGACCGTCCGTGATCTCGACATCATAGGTCAGGGTGACGCTTTCGCCCTCCTGGAGATAATCGAACAGACCGCTGTCCGCGGTGAAGACCCAGCCCAGGGACCCGTCCTGGGCAAAATCGTCCAGGCGCAGAAGGCCATAAAGATTGTTCGGGTTGAGATCGCCGGCATTGCCGCTCAGCGTCAGTCCGGTGAAGCCACCCTGCTGCCAGTCATTGGCATCAAGATCTTCAAAGGCGATGGCTCCCGAAGTCGTCAGGATCGGCGCATCATTCTCGTCGAGCGTCGCTTCAAGGCTGGAATTCCACGGCTCGATGTACGGCGCGTCATTCTGACCGATGACGGTGAACTGGAGCTCACGCGCCACGATACCGCCATCGCCATCGTCAAGATTGAAGGTGATGGTCAGCGTCTCGGTCTGGCCTTCCGCCAGGTCTTCGAACTGACCCGACGGGAAGATCACCGTGCCCGCCGCCAGATCGACATTGGCCGTGATCGGCCGGTCGGGATTGCTGGAGAAGGCCACGACGTCCGTCGCCACCACGGTGTCACTGTCCACATCCTCGACAGAGGCCAGAAGATTGACCCAGAGCGGGCTGTCCTCACTCACCGAGGTGGTGAAGTCGACATAAGTCGGCAGGTCGTTCGTACCGACCACCGTGAAGGTCGCGGTATTGGTGGTCAGACCGCCCCGATTATCGCCCACGACATAGGAGATGGTGACCGTCTCGGTCTCACCCTCCTGCAGATCGGTGAACTGGTTCAGGTCGAGCTGGACGGCGTCATAATTGTTCGGGTCCAGACCCCAGACGATCGACCGGTCCGGATTGGACGAGGTCACCGACTGGATCTCCTCGATCCCGATCGTGTCGCCACTGTCCACATCGCTCGCCGTCGCCATCAGATCAACCGACAGAAGACCGCCATCCTCACTCACCAGACCGGCATCGATCGGTGTCACGATCGGCGCATCATTGCTGCCGGTGATCTGGACCGTCATCTCGCCAGTGCTGGTGTCGGTCCCGTCGCTCACGGTGTAGGAGAGCGTGAAGGTCACGACCTCGCCTTCCGCGAGGTTGTCGTAGGCCGCACCAGGATCGAGGGTGATCTCGCCGGTGGTCGGATCGAAGCTCATCATGCCCGCAAATTCGCCGGCATCGACGCTGACAAGCGTCAGCGTATCTCCGTCGAAATCAAACGCATGCACGAGGGCATTGATAGTCGCGGCGCCGTTTTCCTCAATGCCGACGCTGACGTCGGAATCCAGGAGCGGTCCGTTGTTGCGGCCATCGAGATAGACAGTTGCATCGTCGAAGCTGAGCACTTCGATCCCGCTGAGTGTGTCGGTACCGTCTTCGCCGCTCACCGTGACCGAACGTCGGCCCATCTCCACCGAGTAGTCGCGCACACTGCCTGACAGGATAACGGTGTTCTCGCCCGCGCCGCCGATGATGGTGTCATTGCCCGCACCACCATTGAAAACGTCATTTCCGGCACCGCCGATCAGGAGGTCATTGCCGGCGCCGCCATTGAGGATGTCATCGCCACGGCCGCCAATCAGCGTGTCGCTGCCCCGACCGCCATTGATCACATCATCGCCATTGCCGCCGAGTAGAAGGTCGCTGCCTCCACCCCCGGAAATCTGGTCATTGCCGTTTCCGCCAATGATCAGGTCACTGCCGCCCCGGCCATTGATCACATCATCGCGGCGCGAACCAATCAGAATGTCGCTGCGGTTCGACCCGTCAATCTCGCGTCCGGCCTGATCCTGGCCGACCGCCTTTCCGTTATTGCCGGAATTGCCGTTATTGCCGTTATTGCCGGATTTCGCGTTCTTCTTCGCCATGATGTTTCGCCGGTTGCCCGACGCCCCCAAATTACCTGATCCGCGATCACGGACTTTCGCCGGAAAGCTCAGCTAATCAGGGGTTAAAAACAATCGCCCATATGGGTGACTCCGAATTCGCGCAAGAGGCGAAACCGCCTTGCGTGACAGGCGATATTGCCCGCTCCGCACGCGACATGAAACGAAAAACCGCCCCGGCGCACATCGGCACGGGGCGGCTTTATCGTCCGGGGAAAGTCCGGGTGGGAGGCGGGCGGACGACCTAGACTGTCAGCGTCTCAACGCCGCCCATATAGGGCCGCAGCGCCGCCGGTATGGTGACCGAGCCGTCGGCATTCTGGTGGTTTTCCAGCACGGCGACGAGCGCCCGCCCGACGGCGACACCGGAGCCGTTGAGGGTATGCAGGAAGGCCGGACGCTTCTCGCCCTCCTTGCGGAAGCGGGCATCCATGCGGCGCGCCTGGAAGTCACCGCAGGTCGAGCAGGACGAAATCTCGCGATAGGTGTCCTGGCTCGGCATCCAGACTTCCAGGTCATAGGTGCGACGGGCCGCGAACCCCATATCACCGGTACACAGCTTCATCACCCGATAGGGCAGTTCGAGCCGCTGCAGCACGGTCTCGGCGCAGCCGGTCATGCGCTCCAGCTCGGCATCGCTGTCGTCCGGCGTGGTGATCGAGACCATTTCCACCTTCTGGAACTGGTGCAGGCGGATCATGCCACGCGTATCGCGACCGGCCGAGCCGGCCTCCGAGCGGAAGCAGGGCGTGTAGGCCGTCATGCGCATCGGCAGATCGGCCTCGGCATGGATCGTCTCACGCGCCAGGTTGGTCAGGGGAACCTCGGCGGTCGGGATCAGCCAGCGGTCATCGGTGGTGCGGAACAGGTCCTCGGCAAACTTTGGCAACTGCCCGGTGCCGAACATCGCCTCGTCGCGCACCAGATACGGCGGACTGACCTCTTCATAACCGTGCTCGGTGGTGTGCAGGTCGAGCATGAACTGGGCCAGTGCCCGCTCCATGCGGGCCAGACCACCGCGCAGGGCAACAAAGCGCGAGCCGGAGATCTCGGCCGCCGTCCTGAAGTCCATCTGGCCGAGCCCCTCACCCAGATCGACATGATCCTTGGGCTTGAATGCCATCGCCCGCGGGTCGCCCCAGCGGCGCACTTCCTCGTTGTCGGCTTCGTCGGCGCCCTGCGGCACGTCGTCATGCGGCAGGTTCGGCAGGGCGGCGAGGTGCTGGTTCAGGACCTCGTCGAAATGACGCGATTGCTGACCGGATTCCTCGAGCACGTCTTTCAGGCGATCCACCTCGCTGCGCAGACGGTTGAACTCGGCCTCGTCACCGCTCGCCTTAGCCTTGCCGATCTGCTTGGACAGGGCATTGCGCTCGGTCTCGGCATCCTGCTGCCGACCCAGCGCTTCGCGGCGGGAAGCGTCAAGCTCGATCAGGGTCGCGGATTGCGGCGCCAGACCACGCTTGGCGAGGCCAGCGTCGAAAGCGTCGGGATTGTCGCGGATGAGCTTGATATCGTGCATGGGACTGTTCCGGCTGGAATGAAAGAACGAGGCAGGGCTATAGCCCCGCCCGCTCGCCCCGTAAACCGGATCAGTCCTCTTCGTCCGCCTCGTCCCGCTCGCCCGGATGCATCAGATGCATGCCTCCGATGGAGATGAAGTAGAGCAGGAGCAAGGCGCCGCCGAGCATGATCTGCGAGATCGGGTCGGGCGGCGTGGCAAAGGCGGCAAACAGGGCGATGCCGACCACGGCGAAGCGCCAGCCCTTGAGCAGGGTCTTGGCCTTGAGGATGCCCGCCTTGGCAAGCAGCATCAGGAAGACCGGCATCTGGAAGGAAATACCGAAGACCAGCATCAGCGTGGTGATCAGATTCATGTAGTCGGACACGTTGAGCAACAGCTCGATCCGCGTGCCGACCAGCTCGGCCGATTGTTCCTGGCCGAGGGAGAAGCGCATCACCATCGGCAGGACGAAGAAGTAGACGAAGCTCACGCCGAGGCCGAACAGCACCGGCGACATCGCCAGGAAGGGTGCGAAAGCGCCGCGCTCATTCTTGTAAAGGCCCGGCGCAACAAAACCGTAGATCTGCCAGGCAATGACCGGGAAGGTGATGATGATCGCACCGACCAGGGCCAGTTTCAGCCTGACGAAGAAGAATTCCAGCGGCGCAAAGAAGTTCGCCGTCAGGTCAAGTTCCTCGATCGGCACGCCGCGCACGACCGAGGCCGCATCGCGGTAGGGCAGCAAAAGCCACTGATAGAGGGTCTCGGAAAAGAAGAAGCAGACCATGAAGCCCACGAGCAGGAAGCCCATGATCACCACGAGGCGCGACCGCAGCTCGATCAGGTGATCGATCAACGGCGCACGGCTCGCCTCGACTTCGTCGTTGTCATGCTCGATCTCGGCCATGCCGATCAGCGCCCCTTGATCTCGTCGACCGGCTTGGTCGGCGCCGCCGGCTCGCGGGTCACCGGTTCTGAGGCCGCATCCGATGCCGCGTCGGGCGCATCCGACGGCGTGCCTTCGGCCAGCTTGGCCGCCTTGGCCTGCTCGGCTGCCGCGCGGTCCTTGTCGACCTGCTTCAGCTTGAGCTGGCGAATATCATCGTCCTGGAGGTCGCGCGCGGCCTTGTCGAACTCGCCGCGGAGATTATTGACCGGATTGGCTTCCTTGAGCGCCTCGATCTCGCGACGCAGCTCGGACAGCTCGGTCTCGCGACCGATCTCCTCGAAGCTGTTCTGGAAATCCTTCGCCATGGCACGGGCCTGGGCCATCATCTGACCGACCTTGCGCATCATGACAGGCAATTGCTGCGGGCCGACCACGACAAGAGCGAGGACGAGCACGACCAGCAATTCCGGCATGCCGATGCCGGGGCTCATCGCCTAGCTCCCGGTCTTTTCGTCTTCGCGGGTCTCGGTGTTCAGCGAGCCGGCCGGCTGGTCTGATGCCGCAGTCTCGCCCTCACCGTCATCATCCTTGAGCCCCTTGCGGAAGCTGGTGATGCCCTTGGCGAAGTCGCCCATGACCGACGCGATTTTCCCGCGGCCGCCAAACAGCAGCACTGCGAGAAGCACAACGAGAAGAATTTGCCACATGCCGGGAGCCATTTGCCCCTCCGTCTGAACCAAGCCAATTGGGTCTACTGCACTTGCCCCGCCCCGTCCAACCTGTCGATCAGGCCGCGAGACAATTCATCGCAGCCCCGGGTGACGGGAACCGCTGTCAGGCCGCGCCGTCCGGTTCGTCATCGCCATCCATGAAATCGACATGGAAGGCGTGCGCCTCATCATCGCTGAGCGGGTCTTCCAGCAGGTCGGGTTCGACACTGCGGGTCGGGTCCGGGACCGAGAAATCCGGCGGCAGGCGCGCGTCGAGCAGACCGGCGGCCTTGAGGTCGGACATGCCCGGCAGATCGCCGATCGACTGGAGGGAAAAATATTCGAGAAAGGCCTGGGTGGTGCCGTAGGTCACCGGGCGACCCGGCGTGCGGCGACGGCCGCGCGGGCGGACCCAGCGCAGTTCGAACAACAGATCCAGCGTTCCGCGCGACACCGCGACGCCGCGAATCTCTTCGATCTCGGCCCGCGTGACCGGCTGGTGGTAGGCGATGATGGACAGGGTCTCGAGCGCAGCCTGGGACAGTTTGCGCGGCTCCTGTTTGACCTCGACCAGCACGTCGGCGAGGTCCGGGGCCGTCTCGAAACGCCAGCGCCCGCCGACTTCGGTCAGGCGAACCCCGCGCTCGGCATACTCCTCACGCAGCCTTTCCAGGAGCGCCTGGATATTGGCTTCCAGCGGCAAGCGTCCGATCAAGGTTTCCTCGTCCAGCGGTTCGGCTGCCGCGAACAGCAAGGCTTCCAGGACACGCAGATTGCGGCGTTCCGTATTGATCGCGAGATGAACGCCCAGCGCCTCGGAGGCCTCGACATCGGCGCTCAGGCTCGGCCCCTGATGGGCAGCGCGCTCGCGCAGCGCCGAGATGGCACTGGAGATCGCGTCGGTCGGCTCTTCCGTCGTCGTATCATCCGTCATCGTGTGCGCCCTCTTCCCCCGACAGCGCCTTCACATAGAGCGGCGCATAAGCTTCTTGCTGTCGCAATCGTGCATGGCCCTCCTTGGTGATTTCAAGCGCTGCCAGCATGGAGCTGGCCCGCACCGACCGCATCGGAGGTGGATTGGCGCCCAGCTCCCCGGCTCCGGGCAGAAGGCTATCCAGTTGTCGCCATTCACTGATTTGCGGCATCAGCGATTCAAGCCGATCCCTTGCAGTTTCCAGACCATAAACGCGCGGCGTCGGCGGTCGATAGACCGAACGCGCCTGCTTCACGCGGCGGCTGGCATAGGCCGAAAGCAGGTCATGCATGTCGGCCTCATAGACCATGGAGCGGGTCGCCCTCACCCCCTCCGGCATGCCGCGCGCCATGACATCGCTGCCCAGCAAGGGGCGAGCGAACAAGGCTTCACCGGCCGCCCGCATCGCCTCCAGACGACGCAGCCGGAAGGCCAGCGCTGCGGCCAGAACCTCGGCCGGCTGGTCCTCCTCCTCCTTGGGCGGCTTGGGCAGCAGGAGTTTCGACTTGAGATAGGCCAGCCAGGCCGCCATCACTAGATAATCCGCGGCCAGATCGAGACGCTTCTGCCGGGCCGCCTCCATGAAGCGCAGATACTGGTCGGCGAGATCGAGTATGGAGATCCTGGCGAGATCGATCTTGCGCTTGCGGGCCAGCGCGAGGAGGAGGTGAAGCGGTCCCTCGAATCCATCGAGATCAACGACGAGCGCATCGGTCTCGGCATTCTCGGCGGCTTCAAACCGGACGTCTTCCTCGAATTCCTCGCTCACGACGCTCCCGTTTCAGATGAAGTCTTCCCGCACCAGACCGGCCCCGATCAGGCGGGAAGCCTGTCGAGCCAGTCATTCAGACGTGATTCGGCGTCTTCGGGATCAAAATCCTCGATCGTCTCACGAACGCGCTCGGCTGCCTCCGACCGTTCCAGCGCCTTGCCGGCGAGACCCGTTGCACCTTCGGCCACGCCGATCATCTCGGTCATCTGGCCGTTGCAATGCAAAAGCATGTCGCAGCCGGCCTTGAGGGACAACTCGCCGCGCTCCCGGAAGCTCCCGCTGAGCGCCTTCATCGACAGGTCGTCGGTCATCAGCAGACCGTCAAACCCGATCTCGCCCCGGATCACCTTGCCCACCACATCGGCGGACTGGGTCGCCGGCTGATCGCGATCAATATCGGCGTAGACGATATGCGCTGTCATCGCCATCACGGCATCGTTGAGGCCCTTGAAGGGCGCAAAATCGGTTTCCGAGAGCAGGCCGTGCTCTTCCGGCACGACCGGCAGCTCCAGATGACTGTCAGCCCTGGCCCGACCATGACCGGGGATGTGCTTGATGATCGGCGCGACACCGCCCGCCATCAGGCCTTCCATCGCCGCCCGGCCGAGATGGATGATCGGCTCCGGCGTCGTCCCGAAAGCCCGGTCACCGATGATGTCGTCCGCCCCTTCGATCCGCAGATCGGCAACCGGGGCGCAGTCGACATCGACGCCAATGGTCCGCAATTCATGCGCCAGCAGGCGGTGATTGACCCGGGTCGCCTCAATGGCCAGTTCCTCGTCGACGAACCAGAGGTCTGCGAAGCGCTGGGCGGCCGGCGCGGCACGCCAGGTCGGCGGACGCAGGCGGGCGACGCGGCCACCTTCCTGATCAATCAGGATCGGCGCGTCACGGCCAACACAGTCGCGCAATTCGAGCGTCAGGCGCGAGACCTGGTTGATGCCTTCGATATTGCGGGCGAAGAGAATGAAGCCCCAGGGATCGATATCCCGGAAAAAGGCCTTCTCGTCCGGGCTGAGCCTTGGTCCGCCAAGCCCGTAAATCACCGAAGAAATGCTCATCGACGCGCCACCAAGCAATCCTGACCCCGCCCTTGCAGGGTCGTGCAGAAATTGACCGCGTCACCGCGATCGGCAAAGGCAGCAATGCGCAGGCGGTGATAGGTGCCACGCCCCTCAATCTCGACCGCGGCCACATCGGGCGCCATGCCGGCGGAGATGTCGGAAAAACGCGTCCGGAAGGCGACCCAGGCGGCCTCGGCGTCGGCCTCGCTCCGGAAGGACGCGATCTGCACCACCCAACTGCCCGACAGGTCCACACCGGCTGTTGCGCCGGAGACCGTTGACGGCGTTGGCGTTGCGGGCGCGGTCTCGACGGGCGCCGGATCCGGCTGGCGCGCCGGAGCGCGAACCTCCGGCTCCGGATCGGGTTGGCGTTGCGGGCGCTGCGGCGCCTGACGCGGGGTTGCGTCCGGCAGGGTTTCGGTTTCAACCGTCTGTGTGTTGGCTGCAGCGGTGTCGGCATCGACCTGCTCGACGCGCAGGGAGGGCCGGCTGGTTTCCTCGAGCGGTTCTTCCGGCGCCGGACGCACGGAGACCGGCTCGTCGGCGGTATCGTCACCGGTCAGACGGTCATAGACTTCCATGTCGGTGTCGGGGGTCTGCTCACCGCCCGGATCCGCCGGCCGTTCGCGATAGGGCTCCTCATTCGGCAGAAGACGCGGCGCACCGTCGCGGCCACTGTCGCGCAGGCCCTGATTGTAGGCGCTCCAGACGACGCCCAGAAACAGCACGAAGGCCGCCAGCGCCGTTGTCAGCAGGAGAAGGCCGCGACGGGCATCCTCGTCGCGCGCATCGAAGGTGGCGAACTCATCTGCGGGCGGCGCATAGGCCCCGATCCGGCTTTCCTCGTCCTGGTCTGTCATGGATCCCGGTTCTCATCCTTGCCCGGCGGTCGCGCGAATCACGACGCGCCGCACCATGATAACATTCTGGCCGCCACGGCCTTACCGCGGCGACAGTTTAGAAATACCCCTGCACGGTGAAAAGCCGTCTGTGCTCTTCAACTGCAAAGCGATCGGTCATGCCCGCTATATAGTCACACACACCCCGCGCGGTCTGCGCTGTCCCGGCGCCGTTCATCCCGGCCTGGATGTCACTGGGCAGAACGCCCGGATCGGCCAGATAAAGGTCGAACAACTCGCCGGTTACCCGCCGCGCCTGGCTCATCATCCGGTTGACCTTGTAGTGCTTGTACATGTGGGCGAAGAGATGGCGACGCAGGGCCGCCAGATGCAACAGCATCGCCTCGGAAAAGGCGACCATCGGTCGATCCAGCGCCCGCAGCGCCTCGGCACTCTCCGGACGGGCTTCATCGAGGCGTTTGCGGGTTTCGGTCAGCACGTCGGCGACCATAACGCCGATCAGCTCGCGCACCGCCTCATGAACAATGATCGCCTGCGGCTTGTCCGGCCAGCGCTCGCGGACACGACGAAAAATGTCGCCGACGAGCGGCAGGTCCAGCAGCGGCTCCATCTCCAGCAGGCCGGACCGCAACCCGTCATCAATATCATGATTATTGTAGGCGATATCGTCGGCGAGGGCGGCGATCTGGGCCTCCAGTCCGGCATGGGTGGCAAATTCCAGCTCGCGCCAGCCGTCATAATCGGTGAAGGCCCAGGGCAGGTCGGCCTCGGTCTGGCCCTGGCCGAGCAGCGGACCATTATGCTTGACCACGCCCTCGAGGGTTTCCCAGGTCAGGTTGAGACCGTCGAATTCGGGATAGCGGACCTCCAGCTTGGTGATCACCCGCAGGGTCTGGGCATTGTGGTCGAAGCCGCCGAAATCCTTCATCTTCTGCGCCAGGACCCGTTCACCTTCATGGCCGAAGGGCGGGTGGCCGAGATCGTGCGCGAGGGCCAGCGCCTCGGCGAGATCCTCATCGCCACCGAGCGCCCGCGCCAGGGTCCGGGCAATCTGCGAAACTTCCAGCGAGTGGGTCAGGCGGGTCCGGTACTGGTCACCCTCATGGGCCACGAAGACCTGGGTCTTTTCCTTCAGCCGACGAAAGGCCGCCGAGTGGATGATGCGGTCACGATCACGCTGGAAGGCGTTGCGCATGGCGCTGTCCGGCTGGGCAAAGCGGCGCCCGCGCGATTGCGAGGGATGGCAGGCATAGGGCGCACGGGTCCGGTCGGTCGCGGCAATCATCATGTCAGCGGGGCCTTTTATCCGCGCGGCGGGAGGTCCATATATGACACTACAGGCACAAACCAAAGGCCCTGACGGGCAGAAGCATCAGGCAGAACCATGTCCGCAAATGTGACGCTTTCGGCTTCGGCCGCCAAACAGATCAACGCCATCATTGCCAGCCAGGCTGCGGCCGACCTGCTTCGCATCGGTGTGGTCGGCGGCGGCTGCTCGGGCTTTTCCTACACGTTCGACCTCGACGCGACCGTGAATGAGGATGACCAGCTGATCGAGCGGGACGGCGCCAAGGTGGTGATCGACGAAGCCTCCCTGCCTTTCCTGGAAGGCTCCGAGATCGATTATGTCGACGAGCTGATCGGCGCCAGCTTCAAGATCCACAATCCCAATGCGACCGCGGCTTGCGGCTGCGGAACGAGTTTCTCGGTTTAGGCGCGCGCCGCCTGGCGCGGGATGGCCTCGTCTGCCGGCGACAAGCGGGAGGAGACACCCATGGCCTATGTTCAAGGTTATGTTGCGGCAGTACCGGACGAAAATCGGGATGCCTTCATCGAAAGCAGCGTCGCCATGTGTGCGATGATGAAAGAGTATGGCGCCTTGCAGGCGGTCGACTGCTGGGGCGTGGATGTGCCCGAGGGCGAAGTCACCTCGTTTCCGAAGGCGGTCGAGAAACGCGATGGCGAGACGGTCACCTTCTCCTGGGCGGTATGGCCGGACAAGGCGACGGCCGATGCGGCGATGGAAAAGATGATGGCCGATCCGCGCATGAAGGACGACCTGATGCCGTTTGACGGCAAGCGACTGATTTTCGGCGGTTTTGAATCGCTCACAGGACTCTGACCATCCATGACCACTTCATTTTCCGACATCGCCCGGCGCCGTATCTCGACGCGTGCCTTTCTCGACACACCTGTCAGCGAGGCGGAGATCCGCGAGATTCTCGACACCGCCCGCTGGGCGGCTTCCGGCGGCAATGTCCAGCCGTGGACGGTGCATGTCGTGACCGGCAAGGCCCGCCAGCGCGTCATTGACACGGTCCGGATGCGGCTCGAAGTCGATCCGTTCGGAGACGAGAATGATTTCGGCGCCTATCCCAAATCACTGTGGGAACCCTTCCGCACCCGACGCCATGCGCTGGGCGAACAGATGTACGAGACCATGGGCATCGCCCGTGACAACAAGGCGGCCCGGCTCAATCACCTGCTGAAGAATTTCGAATTCTTCGGCGCTCCGGTCGGTCTCTTCTTCAGCCTCGACGCCCGCATGAACCTCAATCAATGGGGGCATCTTGGCATGTTCATCATGTGCGTCATGCTGGCCGCCGAGGAAAAGGGGCTAGCCACCTGCGCCCAGGAAGCCTGGATGACCCGCTGGAAAACCGTCGGCGCCGCCATCGGCCTGTCACCGGAGGAACGCATCTGGTGCGGCATGGCACTCGGTCATGCCGACCCGAAGGCGGCCGTGAACACGCTGCGCTCGGAGCGCGCGGACGTGGATGAGTTCACGAGATTTCTGGCGTACTAATACACCCCGCCGGGGATCATCTCGTCGGCCTCCTGCCGCGAAATGCGCTGGAACTCGATCTGCATGACGACTTCGCCGTCCTCGCTGGTCACGACGGAATATCGGTCCGGACCAGTGATCTGCATGACCGTTGAAAAAGCCCGTTCGATGCCATCATCGCCGACATGGGTTTCGTCGGGGAAGAGCATGCGGTCGCCGTCCGGAATCATGGTGCCGTCCGACACGCCGCCGCTGGAACTATAGTAGCGATAGGTGATCACTTCTGCCTCCGCGTCCCAATGGTAGAGCGCCTCGCCGCGATAGACGTCGCTGCCCTGCGGCACGGCATGCACATCACTCAGATACTGGCCGCCATAGACCGGCTCATAGCAATGCACGTCGAAGGTCTCCGATCCGGGAAACACGCCGGTCCAGCAGGCCCCGGCCAGAAAGGCGAGCGGCATCAATTCCTCGCGCAGGATGGGGGCTTCATCCGTCGGGGCATCCTGCGCCAGACCCGCCGGGGCCAACATCGCCGCACTGAACCCGGCGATCAAAACCAGTCTGTGCATCCGCTGCGCTCCCATCTCTTTTCTCGTCGCCGAAACGGGTTAGGCTGAACCCTCAATCGCCAACCGACACCCGTGATCCGCCATGTCCCTCACCATCGCCTCCTGGAACGTCAATTCGATCAAGGCCCGCCTGCCCAATGTGCTCGACTGGCTCACCGAAGCGAAGCCGGATATTGCCTGCCTGCAGGAGATCAAGACGGTCGATGAGGGTTTCCCGCGGATGGAGATCGAGGACCTTGGCTATAATGTCGAGACCCATGGCCAGAAGTCCTACAATGGTGTCGCGATCCTCTCGAAACACCCGATCGAGGAGGTCCGCCGCGGCCTGCCCGGCGATGAGAGCGACGAACAGGCGCGCTATATCGAGGCGGTGATATCGGCTGAGAGCGGACCGGTGCGGGTGGCGTCAATCTACCTGCCCAATGGCAATCCGGCGCCCGGCCCGAAATACGACTACAAGCTGGCCTGGATGGAACGCCTGCGCTTGCACGCCAAGGGCCTGCTGGCCTTCGAGGAACCGCTTGTCCTCGCCGGCGACTATAACTGCATCCCGCGCGACAGTGATTGCTGGGACATCGCCGAGTGGGAGCGCGACGCCCTCGCTTTGCCACAGACGCGGGCCGCCTTCAGGGCGCTCCAATGGCTCGGCCTGACCGAGGCTTTCGAACAGCTCGACGGGCGCGGCCACCAGTATACCTTCTACGACTACCAGGCCGGGCGCTGGAACAAGGGCCATGGCATCCGCATCGACCACCTGCTGTGCTCCCCACAGGCGGCCGACCGCCTCGAGGGCATCGAGATCCACACCAAGACGCGCGGCAAGGAAAAGGCCTCGGATCACATTCCGATCGTCGGCCGCTTCGGCCTCTAGATCGCGTCTCAGGCGATTTTTTCTCCCGTTGGATGACCGGCTCGTGTAAGGTTTCTTCGAGGGACCTGCTTGCACGGATATCACGATGCGCATTCTACTGATTTCGAGTTTCACGCTGGCCATGTATCTCGGCGCGGCCGAGGCCCAGCCGCCAGCGACCGAACCGGCGCCGGCCGCGACACAAGAGGCTGATAATGATCAGGCCCGTGCGTCCGACCGCAATCATGCCCGCGCCGCCCAACGCATGGCACGCTCGCGTCGTGCCGCGGAGCAGGACACTGACGCGCCCCGGTCGGGCGGCCTGCCGCTGAGCGAAACCGTGGTCTCGCAAGCGCCGCGCGATCCGGATCCGGACCGGTAAGATGTTGCGCCTGATCGCGTGTTGCCTTTGTCTTGTCATCCTCGCCGCACCGGCGAGCGGTGACAGCGATGGCCGGCCCGGCGATCATTTCACGCTCCAGCAGGCGGCCGATTTCTCCAAACAGGTCGAGCGCGAACTGGCCGGGCGCGGGGCCTATGTGGCGCTGATCTTCCGCTCTGGCCTACCGCGGGCCGACTTGCCCGAAGGTTTGCGCTACACTCATGGGGCCTTCTGGGTCTATGGCCCGGTGACCGAAGCCGACGGCTCGCAGGGCTTTGGCTACGCGGTCTATAATCTCTATCACGGCGAGGACGACCCGAGCCGGTCCCGGCTGGTCCAGGACTGGCCCCTGGACTTCATGCGCGGCGATGCGGTCGGACAGGTCGGGATCATCATTCCCACTGCCGAGATGCAGATCCGTCTGCTCGATGTGCTCGCCTCGGACCAGTATGACCACCTGCACCAGGCCGACTACTCGCTGTTCTCCAACCCGGCCGACCTGCGCTACCAGAACAGCGCCGAATTCATGCTCGACGTGGTCGCGGCCGCTGCCTGGCTCACCGACACCCGGCGCCGTATCAAGGTCAATATCGGCGCCTATTTTGCGCCCACCCTGCTGCACATCAACTGGTGGGACCGGCTGACCGGCCAATGGTTCGATCCGCGCCTGCGCCTCGATGACCAGCGCGACGGGCCGATACGCATCGCCAGCTTCGCCTCGATCAGCGATTTCATGCTGACCTTCGATCTCGCCGATGAAACCCTCGAACTGACCGCCCAACATCGCCAGTAACCTTCCCCCCCAAGGGCGCCTGCCCCAGACCCGAACCCACGCACCGAGATCGCCACGACGCTTGGCGCCTGGCGGTTTGGGCAGAGGAGGGAGCGGGATGCCGGCCGGAGCCGATAAAGCGCTGTATTTAAATGGGTAGCTTCGACAAGCATCCCGCACGCGGAGTTTTCCCGGACGCTCTCGCCCCCGATTCCAATGCGACCGGTAGATGGGGTCGGTCGTTTAGTGCCCCGCGACCATGTCGCACGCCCTGCCGGAGTATCGGGATGTCACCCCCTTACGCGGACAGGCTCCGCACGCTTCCGGGCACAAGTGACTGAGCTCGCGCCTCCCGTCCCGAAAACCGCAGTGAGTATCGCGTGGGCCGGACGAGGTGCGGATAAGTTTTTGTCGGCGCGGCACTTTCCCTCTCCCTGGGGAGAGGGTCAGGGTGAGGGGTAAACCCCGGTATTTCCCCGAGAATCCCCCTCATCCGCTCCTCCGGGGCACCGTCTCCCGAGGGCGAAGGACAGGCACTGAAGCGGGGGATAGACTGCCGGAGTTCGACAAATTCGCGCCACCATACCCACCGCGCCCCCGGTCGCGGCGCAGCCGCGATCTGCGGGATGACGGGACCTTCGGGGTTGGCGCAACAGCAGTCCGGGCATGGCCCGTCACCCACTCCGTCTGGCCGGGCGAGACCCTGACAGCATCAGGCGCAGGCCCCTAAGTCGGCCGGATCAGGCTGAACAGCTCGGTGACGCGGGTATAATCCTGATAGCCCATGCGGCCCAGGGGCTGGTATCGGGTGACGTCGAACATGCCGTCGACCAGACAATCATCCTTGATGTGGATGCCGGTCACTTCACCAAAGGCGACAATATTGGCTTCGCCGGGCAGATCGACGGTGCGGACCAGCTTGCACTCCATGCTGGCCGGCGCCTCGGCGATGCGCGAGCAGGCGATCGTCTCGCACTCGGTCCGGGCCAATCCGGCCAGGTCAAACTCGTCGACATCGCGCGGCGCCGGTTTCGAGCTGGCATTCATCGCCTCGCGCATCGCAAACCCGACCACGTTGACGCAGAACACACCGGTGTCGATGGCGTTGCCGATACTGTCCTTGCCACGCGCGCGGTCCGGCTTGTGGCCGGTAGAAGCGAACATCACCTGCGGCGGCTCATAGGAAACCCCGTTGAAAAAGGAATAGGGGGCGAGATTGTCGACGCCGTCGACACTGCGCGTCGAAATCCAGCCGATCGGGCGCGGCGTGATCAGGGCGTTGAACGGATTGTGCGGCAGGCCGTGGCCGTTTTTCGGTTCATAGAACATCGGGACGTCCGGATTGGAGAGAATGCGGGGGCGCGAAAGGCACCAGCATCAGATGGGGCGCATCCACACGCCGGCAAGAGGGCTGCAGGACGGGGATCACAATGGGGGAAAGCCCTCGCCCCTACCCGATCAACCGCACGCCGGTGCTTGAACCGCCGCGGCCGCTTGTGCCGGCGATCCAGCCGCCGCCCAGCACCCGGTCGGCATCGTCGCTGGAATAGAAGACGCAGGCCTGGCCCGGCGCGACCCCCTCCTCGCCCTTGGCGAGGACGACGCGGACCTGATCGCCCTCGACCGACAGCGCGGCTGGCACCGGCGGACGGGTCGAGCGGACCTTTACGCGCACCGGAGCGCCGTCTGACAGGGCTTCATCGCCAAGCCAGTTGATGTCCTTGAGGGCGATGGTGTCGACTTCCAGTTCCTCGCGCGGGCCGACAACGACCTGGGCCTTGTCGGCATCCAGCCGCACGACATAGAGCGGCTCTCCGACGGCGATGTTGAGTCCGCGGCGCTGGCCGACCGTATAGCGGATCACGCCCTCATGCGTGCCCATGACCCGGCCATCGACATGCACGATCTCGCCCGGACGCGAGGCGCCGGGGCGGACCTTCTCGACAATGTCGACATAGCGGCCATTGGGCACGAAGCAGATGTCCTGGCTGTCCGGCTTGTCGGCAACGATCAGACCGAAAGCCTCGGCCAGCTGGCGGGTCTGGTCCTTGTTGAGATGTCCGAGCGGGAAGCGCAGGAAGTCGAGCTGGTCGTGCGTGGTCGCGAACAGGAAATAGGACTGGTCCTTGCCGGCATCGGCGGCGCGGCGCAGCTCCGGTCCCTTTTCCCCGACCACGCGCTGGATGTAATGCCCCGTCGCCATGCACACGGCGCCAAGCTGGCGGGCTGTGGTCAGGAGGTCGGCAAACTTGACGGTCTGATTGCAGCGCACGCAGGGAATGGGCGTGAAGCCGGCCAGATAGGTGTCGGCAAACTCCTCGATCACCGCTTCATGGAAGCGGCTTTCATAATCGAGCACATAATGGGGAAAGCCGCAGGCCTCGGCGACCCGCTTGGCGTCATAGATATCCTGACCGGCGCAGCAGGCGCCCTTCTTGGCCAGGGCCGCGCCATGATCATAGAGCTGCAGGGTCACGCCGACCACGTCATAGCCGAGATGGTGCAGCAGGGCCGCGGTCACGGAACTGTCGACGCCGCCGGACATGGCCACCACGACGCGGTGATCACCGGGATCGCCTCCCAGCCCCAGCGGATCGCCGGACAGGCCCAATTGTGCAATGAGATCATCGGCCTGCGCACGGGCGCGGCCGGTATCAGGGGTGGTCATAGAGCGCCTCCAGCGGGGTCAAGGCCCGCAGCAAACGGTTGTTGGAGGCGGGTATATAGGCGCTTTGGGGAGAGAGGTTAAGCGTGAAAACCCGGGACAAACCGGTCTTCGCAGCGCATCGCCACCGGATACTTGGTGCGATCCCGCGGCGCCCCTCCAAACGGCGGGGCCGGGAAGACACAATCAAGGGGCCGACAGCACGACACGGCCATGCTTTAGAATCAAGCAGTTAGGAACCCGACAAGCCAGCCCTTCATTGCCAGCCAGCGAAAGCCTCTCGCAGCAAGTGCCGCAGAAATCCTTTCGGATCCAAAATGACAAAATACGCGACAATCAATGTGCTCAGAAATGTCAAAGAAACAACGAGTACAAGAACGATCAGATGCGCTTTCAGCCATATGCAAAGCGCCGCGACAGCCAGGCTCAATGCACCGGCAATAAAGGCGCTGCCTCTCAACGCCCGTCGGCCAGCGCCAGTTGCTTGTGAAGGATCAGTATCTGCTATCAACCGTCCGCCCCGTTGAAGACGTCACCAAAGAAGTCAATCGCTCCAGAAAACAGCCCTCCAACACTGGAGAAAAGAGATTCGATCAGGCGTGGGATGGTCGCGTCGGCTGAAGCGTTTCTCAACCTGTCGCCGAGAACGCCACCACCGATGGCGGCTCCGAGTATTATCCAGGGCAGCCCGGTGACGGTCACCCCCACCCCCAATGCCAAGAGCGCAAGGACGATCAGACCACCGAAGACAGCACCGCCAAGGGCCGGACGACGTCGCTTATTATTTTGATTTCGAGCCAAAAGATTGCCCCCAAGCGTTCAATTTAACAGCGCGATCATCGAAGACAGACGCGGGACCCGCGAGGCGGCTGTATACGTGAAGCAAGCAACGACGCTAAGAGCGGATATTGCCGGCATTGCCGGCATAGGCGCTCATCGCGGCCGGGTTCTTGTTGCGATCCAGCAGGGCGCCGCCGAGGCCGAGCCCGAGCAGGCCGAAGATCGGGAGCATCAGGACGGCGGCCACAAGGCTGGCGCCGGCATGACCGGTGGCCAGCCAGACGATGCCGGCCCCGATCGCGGCACCGATCATCATGGTGATGAGGGTAAAGAGAATGCGTTTGAGCATGCGACCTCCCGTGAATGTGCCAAGCATGCAAGCCACCGCGAGCCCGATCAATCGGGAATAGGCCGGCGACCGTCCCCCGACCTATCTCAGATATTGCAGCAGCGAGACCTGGCTGAGCGAGGAGAAGGTCTTGGCCGAGACATCGAGCGCCGTCTGCGCCGCCTGGAAGCGGGTCGCGGCTTCAGCCATGTCGACGTCTTCAAGGTCGGACAGCATCTGCTTCAGGAAGAGCTGGCGATCGGCATGGGAGGTGGTCAGCGTCTCGACGGTCGACTGGGCCGCGCCGTTTTCACCGATCTTCACATAGATGTTGTCGAGCGCCGTGATCACATTCTGGATCTCGCTGATCAGGAAGGCGTCCTGGGCGGCACTCAGCGGCGAGTCGAAGGGGCCGTTGGCGCCGGCGTTGAAGTCGGCGATCCGCTTGAAACTGTCAAACACCTCGCCGCCGACATCGCTGGCCAGCATGCCGGTTTCCATGATCAGGTTGTTGTCGAGCTGGACCTGCGGCCGGCGGTCATTATTGACGAAGGCCTCACTGGCGTTCGTCATCCCGACGAGGTCATCGAGATCATTGGTCGCCACAGGCGCGGCATCGGTCCGCGTTCCCCCGAAGATGTAGACGCCGGCGTGCTGGGTATTGAGCGCGTTGGCGACCTTGTAAAAGGCCTCGCGCGTCTGATGCATGGTGTAGTCGCCATCCTTGGACGTGACCGCGAGGCGCAGGTCGGTGATGGCCTCGGCCATCTGCTCCATCGCGATGTCCTGGCTCTCCAGGCGCGCGGCAGTCCGAACCGCGGCTTCCTCGTAGGACGCGGCCCGCTGCAAAGCCCCCCGCGTCGCTGACAGGGTCTCGGCCTGGTGACCAACACCCTTGAGGTCGGTCGCGAGCTTGCCCGTCGTGAGCTGTTTTTGCGCATCGAACATCGCCTTCTGGGCCTTCATCAGGTCCATCAGGGCGCTCTGGTTGGCAGCGAAGGTGGAAACACGAGCCATGCGTAGGACCTCCTAGACGATATTCATCAGAGTATCGGTCATTTCCTTGGCCGCCTGCAGCATCCGCGCGGCGGCATTGTAAGACTGCTGGTACAGCGTCATCGCGGCCAGTTCCTCGTCGAGGCTGACGCCTTCGACATCGGCGCGCTTCTGGGCCGCGGTTTCGCGCAGCGTCACGGCAGAACCGGCCTCGCTCTCGGCCCGGGCCGCCCGCGAGCCGATTGTGCCGGCAATCCGCGCCGCATAATCACCCACGCTGGCGCTCGATTTCGAGAGCGATCCCGCGGCACCGAATGTGTGCGATGTCGACAGGGCAGCCTGGAGGCCGATTCCACCGCGATTATCGCCCGCCGAAAGCACGTAGTCGCCGACCACGCTGGTGGCATCAATGTCCAGCTTGCCGAGGGCGAGGCGGGACGAGTCGGCGCGGATCCGGGTGTCGACCGAAAAGGCCTCGGCCCGGGCAGCCTTGGCCTCAAGGCCGATGCCGAAGAGTTTCGAGAAGGCCACGCCGGTGGTTCCACGCGCCGTGTCATCGCCGGTCAGGGAAAGCTCATAACCCTCATAGCCGGCATTGGCGGCGTAGGTGAGCGCCCCGTTGCTGTCGAGCGAGAAGGTGACATAGCGGCCAACGCCGGTGGTGGGATTGTTGAGCGCGGTGACAATGTCGTCGACCGTCTCACCGGTCACCATCGGGAAGGTATAGCTGCCCGCTGTCTTGCCATTGATGGTATCGATCCGGAAATTCACGGCGGTGCCGGTCGCGAACTGGTGCACATCGCTGCCCGTGAGACCGGTATCGAAGAAGCCGGGCAGTTCCGAGCGGACGATGTCGTTCAGACCGAAGAAGTGCGACAGGCCGCGCCCGCCCCGGTCGGACGGGCTGGTCTCGTCCTGGATGAAGGCAACGCCATTCGTCGCTGACGTTGCCGAAACGCTCAGCTGGCCATCGCTGAAGCTCGCCGAGCCGACCCCGGCCAGGGCGGTATTGAGCGCCGTGGCCAGATCGCCAACGGTGCCGCCAAAGGCCACTGCGGCGCCGCCATCGACGGAATAGGTTGCGGCGTCGAAGTCGATATCGACCCGCCGGACCAGCTGGCCCGTAGTGTCGGCAACGGCCATTGTCGTGGCGCCGGTGAAGTTGAGGGCATCGGCCGCGACCAGTCCGGTATTGCGCCCGGTCAGGCTCTGCGGCGCGGGGTAGGAGGCTGCATCATTGTGCGCCGCGTTGAGCGCGTCCGCCGTGCCCGCCGTCATTTCGGCCAGTTCCTCGGCAATCTCGGGCAGGGTGCGGTCGCGCAGATCGATGAGGGCGCGCAGCTCGCCGGAATTGATATGGCTGTCGAGCTCCTGCGGATTGCCGCCCTTGGGAGGCTCCGCATAGATCTTGCCATACTCGACACCGTAGGAGCCCGAGCCAGAGACCTTGTAGGTCAGGTTTGTAGGATAATTGTCGAGCAGAAGGACACCGTCCGTGGTCCGCACCACGACGCGCCCATCGCCCTGGAAGTCGGCCCGGACATCCATGTATTCCGACATCTCGTCGAGTAGTTCGGACATGCGGTTTTCCGCGCCCGAACTGTCGCCGCCGCCCGAGGACAGGCTTTGCACATTGGCGTTGAGTTCGAACAGCTCGCGCAGGATCTCGTTGGAGCGCTGCAGCGTGGCGTTGATCTTGCTGTCGGCCTCGAGGCGCTGGGCCCGGATCTCCGTGGACAGGCGCTCGGCCTCGTTGAAGAAGCCGTCGAGATCGGCGGCGGCCGACAGGCGCGACACCGACAGGGTCGGGTCGACGCTGGCTTGCGACAGACCCGCGAAGGCAGAATTCAGGCGCGCAAAGATCGAGCCGCTATCATCCAGGTTTCCGAACTGGGACTGCATGCGATCGAGGGCGCCGGCCCGCGCCTCCGCCATGCTGGCTTCGGAGATGCTGCGCAGCGAGGTCAGCTGCAGGTGACGATCAACAATGCGGACGATCCCGTTGACCTGCACCCCCATCGCGACGCCGCCGACATTGCGGGCCTCGACGCTGGCGATGGTCCGGGCATAGCCGGGCGTGTTGACGTTGGCGACGTTGTTGGAAGCCGCCCGCAGACCGGACTGGCTGGCCTGCAAACCCGACAGGGCATTACCGAGAATACCGCTCAACGACATGACTGGCTCCCTGCGCAGGCGGCAAAAACGAGGCGGTCCCGGCGATATCTGCCGTCAAAGCGGCAAGCATTGCCCAGCGGCCCGCGTCCACCGAAGGGCGCCTCCGCAGGGCATTTCGCGCCGTAACCAATTGCCTTCATTTGCTTTTTCATGCGCTTTCCAAACTCATGCCCCGACGGCACCTGCCGGGACACGCGTTAACCATCGCAAGGCCCGGGCCAACCTGCGCCAACGGCTCCGTCAGGGTCTCCGGAGGGGCTGGCGACCGTCACGGGTGGCAGCTGCTTGCCGCCTCACACGCAGGCGAGCGGGCTCTCGCGCACGCGCTCACGCGCGGTCAAAAGGTCTCTCGGCCGGCTTGCAGGCCGTGCGCTTCCGACCCGGCAAATAGCGCCCACCGGGCGGCAGTCCTGGCCGGTCTTTCCTGCCGACCCGCAGGTGTTACTGTAAAATTAACTCGTGAAATCAGTGACTTGTTTGTCCAGCCGCTTGGCACATGGCTTGCGAACCCGGTCACAAGACGAGGCGTGACGTGCGCCTTGATGTCGCCGATGAGCAATTATGACGCTGGACCTGACCACCGCGAACCTGCTGACCACCCCGGGCGCAACCGGCGGCGCGAGCGCGCAGCCCGGCACGGCACCGGGAGCCGGCACGGCCGCGGCGGGCAACGCCCAGACTGTCACCTCGCCCTTCGCGCTCATGGTAAACGCCAACCAGGCCCAGTCCGGCGCGACGGCCGTACGGCCGAACACGACACCGGCCGCCATGCCCGCCTCGCCGCTCGCATCGGCGACCACGACAGCAACGGCAACTGCAACAGCCCCCGTCCCATCGACGCCCCCGGCCACGGCAACAACACCGCCAGCGGTTCTGGCGACGACCATGCCGACGGCACCGGTCCGCGAAGCGGCACTGTCCTCCGCCTCCCCCTTGCCGATATCCGGTGCCACCGGATCGCCGGTCACGACCGCCGCCAGCGAAACGGACGGTGCCGGGTTTGCCCTAGAAGACGTGCCGCCGGTCACCCCGGTCGCGGCGATTGCGCCTGCTGGAACCAAGCGGAATGTCCAGGTGCAGGATGCCATCGACCCGGCCAACCCCGGTGATGTCAGCACTCTGGCCCTTGCGACCAGTGATGGCCGCCCGGCACAGGCCACAGCTGTGGAGGGCGCTCAGACACAGCTTGCACCGTCCAGCCCGGCAGCCACGCCCGCCCCAGCGGATACAAGCCTGCCCGGCGTGAAAGCCACCGAGACCGCAAAGCCGGTCTCCGAAGTCATTCCGGCCGACAAGTCCGTGTCCGCGCCGAAACCGGTCTCCGAGGTCATTGCGGGCGAGAAGGCCGTAGTCGCCCCGAAGCCGGTCTCGGAACCCCTGCAAGGCCCGCCTGTACCCGTGATGACGGGCGCATCAACCGTCGCAGCCAACGGACAGGCCACGCTGCCTGCGAGTGCCGGCAGCGCGACCGATATGGCGACCAACGTCACTGTAAACGCGCCACCCCAGCCCGCTGCGGTGGCGAAACCGCTCGCGCAGCAAGGCAAGGCCGACACTGCCGCAGACGCCGGCCCGGGCAAGTCAACAGCCCCGACCGGCAAGACAACGGCCGCGACCAACCCATCGGCAACGAACCCGACGCCCGCCAACCAGCCGTCTGCGGCAACCCCGGCAACGGACGCCGGTCGGGTCTTGGGTGACGGGGCGGACGCCTCGGCCCTGCGCCAGCAGCCCTCGCCGCACTCCGCCATTCAGACCGCCAGCAGTCTGGCCGCGCGGCCTGCCACAAATGCGGCCGGTTCCGCCGCCCCGTCGGCGAGCGCGACACCGACAGCCGGCACCGCAACGACCAGCGCCGCACCGTCTGCCGCCACCGCAGCGACCAGTGATCCGGCCGCCGCGCTGGCCGCCGGCAAGGCTGCCGCTCCGACAGCAGCGCAGGCCGGTGCCCCGATCACCGCGCTTCCGGGCGCCATGGGTGATCTGCAAGCCCAGCATCAGGCCGCCAGCCAGGAGGCCGCCGATGCGGACCTCGCCGCCCAGGCCGAGAATGACCTTAGCCTGGCGCGCGTTGACGGGCGCCTTGCCGCCGACCGAAGTGGCGCCACACCGCAACGCTTCACACCCCACACGACCGCCCAACTGGCGGGGCAGATCACGAAACACGTCTCCAATGGCAACCGGGTGTTCGATATCCGCCTTGATCCGGCAGAGCTGGGCAAGGTTGACGTCCGTATCGAGCTGCGTGCCGACAACCGGGTTCACGCGGTCCTGACAGTCGAACGCGCCGAGACCCTGAACGAATTGCAGCGGTCTGCCCGCGACCTGGAACGCTCCCTGGCCGAGGCCGGGCTTGAGCTCGGGGAAAACGGACTGAGCTTTCAGATGAGTGACGGGCAGAACCCGGCTGAAGATGACCGTCGCAGCCAGGGCGAGGCCCTGCCGATTTTCACCCAGACCACCGAAATGACCCAGCGCGCCGAGGATGAACTCGCATCCCGGCCGCGCTCGGCCTACGGCTTCCTGTTGTCCGGACGCTCCGGCGTCGATCTGCAGGTCTAGGAGTAGAGTATGGTAGACGCAGTATCCGGCATCGGCTCGACAAGCCCGGCTCTCGCGAATTCGCAGACCGGCCTGGCCGACAATTTCGAGATGTTTCTGACCCTGCTCACCGAGCAGATGAAGAACCAGGATCCGCTCAACCCGCTGGACTCGACCCAGTTCGTGAACCAGCTGGTCGACTTCTCGAGCGTCGAGCAGCAGATCGCCCAGAACCAGAACCTGGAAAGCCTGCTGCTGCTCCAGTCGGCCGCCGCGCAGAGTTCATCGGTCAGCTATATCGGTCGTCTGGCGACGGCTGAAACGCCGCAGGCCACGCTGCAGAACGGTTCCGCCAACTGGGAATACACCCTGCCCAGCGACGCGACCTCCTCCTCCATCATCATTCGCGACGATAATGATCGTATTGTCGCCCGCCGCGATGGCGAGACCAGCACCGGCTCGCACGACTTCGCCTGGGACGGCCTGGGTGATGGCGGCGCTGCCCTCGATGAGGGCGTCTACTCACTTGAAGTCATTGCCCAAGACTCTGACGGCGAAAACCTGGCTGTGAACATCCAGGCCGCCGCCCGCGTCACCGGCGTGGACCTGTCCGGTTCCGAAGTCATCGTGGAAATGGGCGGCATTCGCGTGCCGCTGTCCTCGGTGATGTCGATCAAGGAAGCCGACACCGTCTGACACTGCCAGGCCGCCAGCCTGATCCGGACCGCCAGAATGACGATCCGTTCCATCTGACCAGCAGAAAGCTCCGCAAAAGAAACCAGAACGCCAGGAGCATACATCATGAGCATCAACTCAGCGCTTTTGGCCGGCGCATCCGGCCTGATCTCGAACTCGAACGCCCTCGCTTCGATCTCGGACAATATCGCGAACGTCAACACGGTGGGCTACAAGCGCGCCTCGGCGGTTTTCACGCCGCTTTATGACAGCGACAGCTCGACCAAGGGCTACTCGGCGGCCGGTGTGAACTCCGTCGCCCGCCTGGCGATCGGCGAAAGCGGCCTGCTGACGGCCGGCAACTCGCCGACCGAGCTGGCCATTTCCGGCAAGGGCTTCTTTGTCGTCCGCGACGATCCGACCTCGAACTCCTCCGACCCGGTCTCCTTCACCCGGGCTGGCCGCTTCACGCCGGACACCAACGGCTATCTGCGCAATGATGCCGGGAAATACCTCTCCGGCTGGCCGGTTGCCGCTGATGGTTCCGTGCCCCAGAACCCGTCCGACCTCAACGCGCTGGAGACCATCAACCTGTCCTCCATCGGCGGTGCGGCGGAAGCCACGACGATCATGGGCATCAACGCCAACCTGCAGCAAAGCCAGGCCGTGTCCGCTGACGAGGCCACCTATGACCCGTCGGTTGCCGCTACCAACATGGCATCCGGCGCGGTTACGCCCGACTTCCAGCGCTCCATCCCCTTCTATGACAGTGTCGGCGGCGTCCGGACGCTGACGATCTCGATGATGAAGAGCTCGACCCCGAACCAGTGGCATGCCGAAGTCCACATGGTTCCGGCCACCGATGTCTCGACCGGTGCCGGCCTGATCAATGGCCAGCTGCTCACCGGCACGATCGCCTTCGACGCCCAGGGCCGTCTCGACAGCACCAACACGACCCTGCCGACCTCGCTCAGCTTCCTGTCATCGACCAATACCGCCGCGCTGGGTGCCAATGAATTCCAGTGGGCCACGGCGACCGGGGTTGATGCCCAGGCGATCGAACTCGACTTCGGTGATCCCAATGCGCCGGGTGGCTTCACCCAGTATGACAGCCCGTCCGCCCTGCTCTCGACCAATGTCAACGGATCGGCCTTCGGTAACTTCTCCAGCGTCGACGTGGATGATGACGGTTTCGTCTTTGCCAAGTTCACCAACGGCATCGTTCGCAAGATCTACCAGATCCCGGTTGCGACCTTCGTCAATCCGGACGGCCTGGAAGCGCAGTCGGGCGGTACCTTCACGGTGACGCCGGAATCGGGCGCCTACACGCTCAACCCGCCGGGCCTGGGCTCCTCCGGATCGATTGCCGCCTCGACGCTGGAAAGCTCGAACGTTGATCTCGCGAATGAGTTCACCAGCCTCATCACCACGCAGCGGGCTTACTCCGCCTCGTCGAAGATCATCACCACCGCCGATGAGATGCTCGACGAGGCCATCCGAATGAAGCGCTAACCATCACCCAACCGCTTCTTTCCTGTGGGCCCTGCCAATCGGCGGGGCCCATTTTTTATGACCGCTCAATGAGCGGTTTCGCTACATTTCGAGCCGGATTTTAGTGACACCATTAAAGCTAAATTTACTCAGGCGTTTAGGCGGATGTTAAAGGGCTGCCTGTAGGTTGATCCGACAAACAAGAAACGGGGACCGGACATGCAGCCGCGCCTTAAAAAAGAAAATTACGTTATTGGACCCGATGGTAGCCCGCTCACGCTAGGTGACCTGCCCAACCCGAGTACCCAACGCTGGGTGGTTCGGCGCAAGGCTGAAGTCGTCGCGGCGGTGAGGGGTGGGTTGCTCTCTCTCGAGGAAGCCTGCCAGCGCTATTCGCTGACTGTCGAGGAATTCCTCGGCTGGCAACGCTCGATCGACAAGCACGGCCTCGCCGGACTTCGCACGACGCGAGTCCAGCAGTACCGTTAATTCCCCTCGCTGGTGCAAAATGAGCCGCGACCTCGCCCCTTTGGTCGCTGTTCACTTGCGCTGGCAAGGAAATTTCCACGTTTGCTGCAGAAAGATTGCGTGCCCTGATTGGTTAATCGGGGGCCGGTCATCACGTATGCAAGCGTATTAAAGTCTCGTTTACCCGACAGGTAGGAAAATTCTGCCCAGTGCTTCGCTGATGAGGCGCACGCAATTGGCAGGGATTTTCCAGGTGAACGCGCTTTTTGAACAGTTCAGGGCCTTTGGTGCCGGACGGCTGACCGCGATCTTCGGTCTCGCTGCCGGTGTGGCCGCCGCGCTCGTGTATTTTTCCGGTGCCATGGGCGGGGCCAGCCAGTCCCTGCTCTATTCGGGCCTCGACCCGGCCGAAGCGGCTGCCACGTCGCAGCTGCTCGACCAGGCGAACATTCCCTATGAAATCGCCGAGGGCGGCACCGCCATCTATGTCGACCGCGACCAGGTCGACGAGGCCCGCGTGCGCGTGGCCGCCAATGGCCCGCTGAGCGGCGCGTCGGTCGGCTATGAGATTTTCGACCGCCAGGACAGCTTCGGCCAGACCAGCTTTGTCCAGAACATCAACGCCAAGCGCGCCACTGAAGGCGAGCTGGCCCGGACCATTCAGTCACTCAACTATGTCAATTCGGCCCGCGTTCACCTGAACCTGCCGGAACGCCGCCTGTTTGCCCGCGACCAGCAAGCCCCGACAGCGGCTGTCACCATCTCCACCAATGGCCGCCTGAATTCCGAACAGGTCCGCGTGATTCGCAATATCGTCGCCTCAAGCTCCGGTATCCAGCCGAGCGCCGTGTCGATCGCCGATGATCGTGGTCGCCAGCTGGCCAGCGGATCCGACGGTCAGTCCGCCAGCTCGCTGATGATGGACGAACGTCGCAGCGAGATCGAAGCGCAGATGCGCCAGAATATTCTCGACATTGTCGAGGGCGTTGTCGGCACCGGTGCTGCACGCGTTCAGGTCACCGCCGATCTCGACCGCCAGAGCATTACGCAAAGCTCGGAAACCTTTGATCCCAATGGCCAGGTTGTCCGCTCGCGCGAGCGCGGCGAAGACCTCTCCAATGACCAGGACGGCGCCAACCAGAACCGGGTTTCGGCCTCGGAGAACCTGCCCGACGCCGGCGACAATGCCGCTGCCGATGGCCCGAGCAGCCGCTCGAGCCGTGAAAGCACCAGCGAGCGCGTCAATTACGAGATCTCCTCGACAACGCGGACCGAAGTGATCGAGGCCGGTGCAATCAACCGCCTGTCCGTCGCCGTCGCCGTTGATGGCGTTCTGGAGACCGCCGAGGATGGCACCATCACCTGGCGCGAGCGTCCGCAGTCGGAAATCGACCGCATCGAGGCGCTGGTCCGCTCGGCCATGGGCTATGTCAACGAGCCGGGTGTCCGCCAGGACCTGCTGACCGTGAGCCAGATCGAGTTCGCCCGCGCCGATCCGCTGCTCGGAACGGCGGCCACGAGCGGCATGTCCTTCTCCAAGAATGACCTGATGCGCGCGGCCGAGATCGGGGTGATGTTCATCACCGCCCTGCTGATCATTTTCCTGGTCGCCCGTCCGCTGGTCAAAGGCGCAAGCGGGATGGCGATGCCGCAGGGTCTGGCCCTCGCCGGTGCTGGCGCTGACGGCGCCGTCATGGGCGCTCCCGCTCCGACCGCGCTGCCAAACGCCGCGACCCGCCCGACCGCCCTGCCCGCGGCCGGTGGCGCGCGCGAGGACTCCATCGACATCGAGAAGATCGATGGTCAGGTGAAAGCCTCCTCGCTCAAGAAGGTCGCCAATATCGTTGAATCCCATCCGGAAGAATCGATCTCGATTCTCCGGACCTGGCTGCACGAGACCTGAGGTCGAACATGGGTGAGAAACGCGCCATCGAGGATCCATCCCGCCTGACCGGCCCCGAAAAGGCGGCCGTGATGCTGCTCGCCCTCGGCGATGAGGGCGAACGGATGTGGCAGCATCTCGACGAGGAGGAAATCCGCGAAGTCTCCCAGGCGATGTCCAACCTGGGCACGGTCACGTCCGGTGCCGTCGAGAAGCTGATCGTCGACTTTGTCGGCCAGATGTCCTCGACCGGCTCGCTGATGGGCTCCTTCGAGGCCACCCAGCGCCTGCTGAACTCCTTCCTCCCCGGAGAGAAGGTCGAGTCGATCATGGAAGAGCTGCGCGGTCCGGCCGGGCGCACCATGTGGGACAAGCTGGGCAATGTGAACGAGGTCGTTCTCGCCAACTACCTGAAGAATGAATACCCGCAGACCGTCGCCGTGGTGCTGTCCAAGGTGAAGCCGGAACATGCCAGCCGCGTACTCGGGGCGCTGCCGGAAGATTTCGCGCTGGAAGTCGTTACCCGCATGCTGCGCATGGAGCCGGTCCAGCGCGAGATTCTCGACCGCATCGAGGAGACGCTGCGCACCGAATTCATGTCGAATCTCGCGCGTACCTCCAAGCATGACAGCCACGAGATGATGGCCTCGATCTTCAACAATTTCGATCGCCAGACCGAGAACCGCTTCCTCGCGGCTCTGGAAGAGCGCAATCGTGAGAGCGCCGAGAAGATCCGTTCGCTGATGTTCGTGTTCGAGGACCTCTCGAAGCTTGATCCGGGTGGCATCCAGACCCTGATGCGTTCCATCGACAAGGACCAGATGGGCCTGGCCATGAAGGGCGCGTCGGACAGCCTGCGCGACCTCTTCTTCTCCAACATGTCCGAACGCGCCGCCAAGATCATGCGCGAAGACATGGCCTCGCTGGGCCCGGTCCGTCTCAAGGATGTCGACCAGGCGCAGCAGTCGATTGTTGCCATGGCCAAGGACCTCGCCGCGAAGGGCGAGATCATGCTGGCCGATGGCGGCGCCGATGACGAACTCATCTACTAGGGAGGGTTGAACAATGAATCCGGTCAAATTTGATTTCGATACAGAGTTCGACCATGACGGCCAGATCCTCCGTGAAGGCGAGAGCTATAAGCGCTTCTTCACCCAGGACGATGTCGATGCCGCGCGCATGTGGGGTGTCGAGGAAGGCCGCGAGATGGAGGAAGGCCGCTGCGCCCAGTCGCTGCAGGCGATCGCCTCCCAGATGCAGCTCATCCTGTCGCGCCTTGCCCACGAGTCCGACGGTCTGCGCCAGGAAGCCGCCGGCCTCGCCATGGCCGCGGCCCGCAAGATCGCCGGCGAAGCCCTTGCCGCCTACCCGATCGACACGATCGAGAAAGTCGCCCTGGAAGCCGTCCAGGACCTGCGCTCCGAGCCGCGCCTGTCAGTGCGCTGCAATCCGCAACTGGTCGAGAGCCTGGCCGAGCGCCTCGAGAAAACGGCCCGCGACGCCGGCTTTGACGGCGCCATCCGGGTCCGCGGCGATGAGGCCCTGACCGATGCCGATGTCCGCCTCGAATGGGGCGCCGGCGCCGTCCAGCGCAGCGCCGCGGAAATCGAAGACCGACTGAATGACGTCGTCGCACGCTGGCTGGCCTCGCCGCCAAGCGACGAGGAAACCCAATCCGACGCACCCGGCAGCCACGCTGCCGGTGTGAGCGCCGCTTAAGGAGGCCAGACATGGCTGACGACAATCTCGACCTTCCCGATCTGGCCGATGACGGCACCCAGGTGCCCGTCGAAGCGCCCAAGCGCAACGATCAGATGATGGACGAGGAAGAAAAGAGCGCCGCAGACCTGGCGCCGGTCTTCGACGTCCCCGTCAATATCTCGGCGGTCCTTGGCAAGGCCCATATCGATGTGAATTCGCTTCTGAAGCTGACCTCCGGGTCGGTGGTCGAACTCGACCGCAAGATTGGCGAAGCAATCGACATCTTCGTGAACAACCGGCTCGTCGCGCGCGGCGAAGTCGTGGTGGTCGACGACCGGCTGGGCGTGACCATGACGGAAATCATCAAGGACGGGGACGCGGGCTAAGGCCTGGCGGAGAGGACGGAGTACATCATGCGAATTCTGATAGTCGGCAGCCTGGGCGGGCAACTTCACACCGCCACCAAGATCGCCCTCGACCGCGGCGCGAAAGTCTCGCACGTGGACACGATCGAGCAAGCCACCGCTCATTTGCGGGCCGGGCGCGGCGCCGACCTGCTGATGGTCGACCTGCATCTCGACGTCCACGCCCTGATCGAGGCCAACGAGGCCGAGCGGATCACGGTTCCGGTCGTCGCCTGCGGCGTCAATGTCCGCCCGGAAGCGGCCGCTGCGGCCATCCGGGCCGGCGCCAAGGAATTCATTCCGATGCCGCCGGACGCCGACCTGATCGCCGCCGTGCTGCAGGCGATTGCCGACGACGAACGCCCGATGATTGCCCGCGACCCGTCCATGCAGGCCGTCATCCACCTCGCCGATCGCATCGCCGGCTCCGACGCCTCCGTCCTGATCACCGGTGAAAGTGGCTCCGGCAAGGAAGTCATGGCCCGCTATGTCCACACCAAGTCCAAGCGCGCCCAGGCCCCCTTCATCTCCGTCAACTGCGCCGCGATCCCGGAAAACCTGCTGGAGAGCGAGCTCTTCGGTCACGAGAAGGGCGCCTTCACCGGCGCCATCGCCCGCCGCGTGGGCAAGTTCGAAGAGGCCGATGGCGGCACGCTGCTGCTGGACGAAATCTCGGAAATGGATGTCCGCCTTCAGGCCAAGCTGCTGCGCGCCATCCAGGAACGCGAGATCGACCGGGTTGGCGGGACCAAGCCGGTCAAGGTCAATATCCGCATTCTCGCAACCTCGAACCGCGACCTGCGCAAGGCTGTGGCCGACGGCTCCTTCCGCGAAGACCTGTTGTTCCGCCTCAATGTGGTGAACCTGGCCCTGCCGCCGCTGCGCGAGCGCCCGGCCGACATCATCGCCCTGTCCGAGCACTTCGTGAAGAAGTACTCGGCCGCCAATGCGGTCGATGTCCGCCCGATCTCGCATGCCGCCCAGACCTCGCTGCTGGCGCGCGAATGGACGGGCAATGTTCGGGAACTGGAGAACGCCATGCACCGCGCAGTGCTGCTGGCGTCAGGCCGCGAGATCACGCCGGACGCCATCCGCATGCCGGACGGCTCGGCCTTCACCGGCTCGGGCAGCCATGTCGTCCGCCAGGCCGCCGATGCGGCCCAGTCGGTCCAGGCCGACATGATCGGGCGCACCGTGGCCGAGGTGGAACAGGACCTGATCATCAACACGCTCGACCATTGCCTCGGCAACCGGACCCATGCCGCCAACATTCTCGGCATTTCCATCCGGACCCTGCGCAACAAGCTGAAGATTTACTCGGACCAGGGCCTCGACATTCCCGCGCCCAACCAGCCCGCCCAGGGTGTCTCCGTAGCCTGATTGGACTAGACCGTGGTCGATACCGCCGCTTCCCCAACCGCCGCACCTGCAACCGGCGGATTTGATCTCCGCGCCTTCCTCAACCGCACGCTGCGCGGTGATGTGGCGCTGGCTGTCGGCATTCTCGCCATCCTGGTGATGCTGATGCTGCCCATGCCCAGCTTCCTGCTGGACATGTCACTGGCGATCTCGATCTCGATGTCCGTGCTGGTCCTGATGACCGCGCTCTTCATCAAGAAGCCGCTGGAATTCTCGGCCTTTCCTGCCCTGCTGCTGATCACCACCCTGCTCCGGCTCGGCCTCAATATCGCCTCGACCCGTCTGATCCTGTCCAAGGGCCATGAAGGTACCGATGCGGCCGGTGAGGTCATCGAGGCCTTCGGCTCCTTTGTCATGCAGGGCAATGTCGTCATCGGCATCATTGTCTTTGCCATCCTGGTGATCGTGAACTTTGTCGTCATCACCAAGGGTTCCGGGCGGATCGCGGAAGTCGCGGCCCGCTTCACCCTCGACGCCATGCCCGGCAAGCAGATGGCGATCGACGCCGACCTCTCGGCCGGCCTGATCACCGAGGACGAAGCCCGCAAGCGCCGCACCGAACTGGAAGGCGAGAGCAATTTCTTCGGCGCCATGGATGGTGCCTCGAAATTCGTCCGGGGTGATGCCATGGCGGGCCTGATGATCACCGCGATCAACCTGATCGGCGGCATCATCATCGGTGTCGTGCAGTCCGGCATGCCCTTCTCCGAAGCCGCGTCGGCCTATTCCTCGCTGACCATTGGTGACGGCCTGGTCTCGCAGATCCCGGCCCTGATCATCTCGGTCGGTGCCGGCCTGCTGGTCTCCAAGGCCGGCGTCAACGGTCAGGCCGACAAGGCGCTGTTCGGTCAGCTGACCGCCAACCCGCAGGGTCTGGGCCTGGTCTCCGGTGTTGCCCTGATGGTCGGCCTGCTGCCCGGCATGCCGCTCATCCCCTTCGCCATGATGTCGGCCGGTGCCGGCGCCCTCGCCTGGATGAATCGCGACATCGCGGAACGAACCGCCCAGGCCGAGATCGACGCGGCGGCGGAAAAAGTCGCGGAAGACAATGTCGCCAAGTCTGACGCCGAGGCCCCGATCGAGGACAGCCTCGCCATCGACGAGCTCAAGATCGAGCTAGGCTATGGCCTGCTGCCGCTGATCAATGATGTCGACGGCCGCAAGCTGACCGACCAGATCCGCGCCCTGCGGCGCTCGCTGGCCGAGGAGATGGGCTTCATCACCCCGGCCGTGCGCATCATCGACAACATGGTGCTAGGCAATAACGAGTACACGATCCGCATCAAGGAACTGGAAGCCGGTCGCGGCCTGCTGGAATTGCACAAGCTGCTGGTCATGGATCCCGCCGGCATGCCGATCGACATGCCCGGCAGCCACGTCAAGGAGCCGACCTTCGGCCTGCCGGCGACCTGGATCGAGGAAGGCCTGCGCGAGGAAGCCTCCTTCCGCGGCTATACCATCGTCGAGCCGGCCGCGGTTCTGGTCACCCACCTCACCGAGCTGCTGCGCGAGAACATGGCCGACCTCCTTTCCTATGCCGAGGTCGAGAAGCTGATCTCCAAGCTGTCGAAGGAACACAAGGGCCTGGTCGACGACATCACGCCGAACCAGATCAGTCGAGCCGGCATCCAGCGCGTGCTGCAGTCGCTGATCAAGGAACGCATCTCTATCCGCGATCTGCCGACCATCCTGGAAGGCATCGCCGAAGCCAGTGCCACGACCCAGAATCTCGACGCCATCGTCGAGCATGTCCGGACCCGCCTGGCGCGCCAGATCTGCCACGCCAACAAGGCGCATGACGGTGTCCTGCCGGTGCTCGCCATGGGTCCGCAATGGGAGCAGGCCTTCATGGAAGCCCTGGTCGGGGATGGCGATCGCCGCCAGCTCGCCCTGGCCCCGTCGAAGCTGCACGATTTCGTGGCTGCCATTCGAAACTCTTTTGAAACCGCATCAGCACAGGGTCATGTACCTGTACTGCTGACGAGCCCACTGATTCGTCCGTATGTGCGTTCGTTGGTTGAGCGTTTTCGCCCGCAGACCGTGGTGATGTCGCAGAATGAAATCCATCCGAGCGCGCGTCTCCAGACGATGGGCCATGTCGGCTGAACGCCCGATTTTGACCTGTGGAATGATCCGAGCCCATGCACCTGAAAACCTTTGCCGCACCGTCCCTGACCCAGGCCATGGCCGATGTCCGCCGTGAAATGGGTCCCGACGCCGTGATCATCGCCACCGGCGATGGTCCCGACGGCGGCGTCCAGGTCCGTGCGGCCAGTGAGATGGCGCGCGTCGCCGAACCGGCCGAACAGGTGCGCGACCGCTCGATCCGGCTCGCCGGTGAAGCCGATATCGAGCGCGGCCTGCGTGAGGACAATGAGCTCGACCGGGTAATCCGCGCGCTCGGCTTCCACCGCGCGCCCGGTTCGGCCGCCCAGGCCCTGATCCGCTCGGCCCATGACCTGTCTGATGGTCAGGCCGTGGCCCGTCTCGCCCACGCCATCGAGAGCCGCTACACCTTTCAGCCGCTGCCCGCCGTGCCGGAGCACGCGGTGCTGTTTGCCGGTACGCCCGGCGTCGGCAAGACCTCGGCCCTGGCCAAGACCGCCGCGCGGGCGATTACCGCCGGCGCGGTCCCGACCCTGATTTCCTGTGATGGCGAGCGCGCGGGTGCCAATGATCGCCTGCAGGAACTGGCCCGCCGCATGGGCGCCGGCTTCCTTGCCGTCGATGACCCGCGCGAGATGATCGATGCGGTCGACGAGATCGACGGCCCCATCCTGATCGACAGCCCGGCCGTCAATCCGTTCGAACTCGATGATCTGGACATGACGCTGGCCTTCGCCGACAGCGCCAATGCGGAAATTCTCTATGTTTTCGACGCCGGTCTGACCCCGGAAGACGCCGAGGACGCGGCCTCGCTGTTTGCCTCGATCGGCGCCAGCCGCTGCATCCCGGTCAAGCTCGACTGTGCCCGCCGCCTCGGCGCCATTCTCGGCGTCGGCGAAACCGGGCTGGCCTTCGCCCAGATTTCCTCCACGCCCTTCATCGGGGGTGGCCTGGCACCCGCCACGCCGCTGCGCCTGGCCCGCGTCCTGGTCGAGGATCGCAACACCCCCTTCGAGGAGGAAGACTGATGAAGATCGCGTCCGCACCGCAGGACCGCTCCGCCGGTCGAATCCTGGCCATCGCCTCCGGCAAGGGCGGCGTCGGCAAGACGATGCTGTCGATCGGGATGGCCCGGGCCTTCTCGCAAATGGGAGAACGCTGCCTGCTCGTCGACGGCGATCTCGGCATGGCGAATATCGACGTCCAGCTGGGCCTGCAGCCCAATTCGGACATCTCCAGCGTGATCAATGGGCGGGTCGGGATCGCCGATGCGATCTGCCCGGCCATGGGCGGCGCGCCGCAGAAGGGCGGCTTTGATGTCATCTCCGGCCGCTCCGGATCCGGTGCGCTGGCCAATCTCTCCGGGCCGGGCCTGACCAAGCTGGCGACCGGCGTCGCCGCGCTCGCCCTGTCCTATGACCGGGCCATTCTGGACCTCGCCGCCGGCGCCGACCGCGCGACCATCCGGCTGGCGCTGACCGCAGACGACGTGGTGATCGTCCTCAATGACGAGCCGACCTCGCTGACCGACGCCTATGCCTTCGTGAAAACGCTGCGCCTCCATGATGACGGCGCTTCGCCGCTGGTCGTGATCAATAATGCGCCAAGCCTGGGTGCCGCCAATGAAGCCTTCGGGGCCTTCCGCAAGACCTGCGAGGCCTTCCTGAGCTTCACGCCGACCCTGGCCGGCATCATCCGCCGGGACCCGACCGTACCGGCCGCCATCCGGGCCCAGACCTGTGTCTCGCTGCGGGCGCCGCAATGTGAAGCCGCCAAGGACATCCAGTCACTCGCCGGGGCGTTGGCACGTGGCAAGCAGGCGGCCTGATCGGACGCCGGGGGTAAAAGAGCATGTATGACAGTCTTGCAGATCGATTGAGCGCCGGCTTCACACCGTTTGACTGGTGGTTGATCATCGTCCTGTCGCTGGTCGCCGCCCTTATCATGCGCAAATGGCCGCAATGGCCGGCCGCCGCCTCGATTGCCTTCATGCTCGATGCCTGCGCGCCCTTCCTCTATCGCTGGTCGACCGGCGTCCCGCCCGACTTCGCCTTTGATTTCGCTTTCTCCCGCCTCGATGAGCGCGGCGGAGTCGTGGTGCTGCTGCGGCTGGCGATCTACATGGTCACCATCGGTGCGATTTTCTGGGCCAAGCGGCGCTACGGGCGCTGACCGGAAAAAGGCGGCACCCGGGGACGGCACCGCCTTTCCTCACCATCCGGTCACACCGTTAGCGGACAATGGTGATCTGACTGTCGAGATAAGGCTCCGCCTCGGCAAAGGCTGACTCGGCGTCGCTCAGACCGAACAGGACGCGCTGACCGGCTTCAAGGATGGGCCCGTAGAGCTGCGTGCCCTCGGCATCATCCTCGATATGGAAGCGGCGGGTCCCGTCGGTTTCGAGCGCCTCGAACCGCGTCCGAACCAGGGCCCAATAGTCCTCGGTTGCCGTCCAGTAGTCACGGGCGGCCTGGTCATTGGACAGGTCGGTACGGCGATAGGTGTTCACACCGGTCTCGCGCACCAGCTCGTGGACACCATCACCGTCGAGGAGCAGCTTGGAATTGTCCTGCTCATGGATCCAGCCCCAGGCCGTCACGGTGTGGCGATTGACGGCGGCGATGACGTCATAATCGTCGCGCGTGGTGTCATCGCGGCGTGGCAGCGGACGCCAGGAGACCGGCGGCTCCCAGGTTGAAACACCATCGGCGTCATGGGTCCAGGGTGCGACCGCCGCATAGCGCGGACTGTCATCGACCTGATAAACGGTCTGGGACCAGGCGCCGGCGGCCTCGGCGGCAGACACATTCTCAACGGTCCAGTCATCAAAACCCTGAAAGGCGAGAACGGTCTCGGGCTGGTAACGCCAGTCCTGGCGCCAATGCTTGACGATGAACGGGTTGGCCTCTTCGCCGACGATCAGCAAATGCTGCAGCATGATAAAGTCGCCCCTATCCTCGACGACGATAACGACTTCCCGTGCCGGGGTCAGCTTGGGCTCGGCCAACTCATAGCCCGACGCGATCGGCACCATTTCGCGGAAGTCGAACGTCACCGCGTATTCGCCCTGCATGGCCAGGATCGCCTGTCGGTCGCGCTCGAACGCGGCAGCGTCGTGTGACGCGGTCGCCCGCGCCGCATCGGCCGGCGGCGTCGCCATGGACGCGGCTGTCGGGCCGGGCGTCGCGGTGGCGCAGCCGGCCAGTGTCAGTGCGGCCGCAGCCAGAATAGCAGTTTTCATGTGTCCCTCGGTTTGTCTGGAATAACCCTGATTTCAGTCATGTGTTTCTTGAGAAAGATTCTCACTTGCAATTGGATATCGCGCCCGGCAGAAAGCCGCAAGTGATAATCATTCGCAAAACAGGGACACGCCATGAAACATGCAGCTCTCGCGTCAACGGCTCTCATCGCCCTTGCCGCCCCCGCCTTCGCCCAGACGACCGCAGACGCCCTAACCAGCCCGGGCGCCCCGGGCGAGGACGTGATTGTCGTCGAGGCGACCCATACGCAGCTCGACCGCTTTGTGTATCCCGGTGCGACGGCCCGGATTGATGCCGAAACGCTCGACCTCGCCCGCCCGTCCGATCTCGACGACCTGTTGCGCCAGGTGCTAGGACTGGAGGTCAGTGGTGGTCCGCGCCGGACAGGGCAGACCGTCTCGCTGCGCGGCCAGGGCCGCGAGAACACGACCCTGCTGCTCGATGGCGCGCGACAGAATTACAGCTCGGCCCATGACGGGGTCTTCTTCGTCGACCCGGCCATGCTGGTCGCCGTCGAAGCGGTGCGCGGGCCGGCCTCGGCGCTCTACGGGTCCGGCGCATCCGGCGGTGTCGTCGCGTTCCGGACTGCGAGCGCTGACGACCTTCTGGGCCACGGCGAAAGATGGGGCTATGGCCTCGGCGCCGGCTACCGCTCTGTCGATGAAGAGACGCGCGGCTCGGCGAGCCTGTTTGGACGGGTAGGCCGTCTCGATGCCCTCGCCTCGGTTTCGGCACGCTCATCCGGTGACATTGCCCTGGGGTCCGGGGCCGACCTGCCGGCGGAGAATGACAGCCTGTCCGGCCTCATAAAGCTGGGCGCGGACCTGGCGGACGGCGTCCGCACAGAGCTGAGCTGGCAGGGTTTCGACGGTCGCGCGACCGAGCCCAATAATGGCCAGGGCGGTGCCGGCGTCGATCCACTCAATGCCCTGGTCGACAAGGTCATCACGGCGGACGTACTCACCCTGAACACCACGCTCGCGCCGCCGTCGATCGACTGGCTCGATCTGAGTGTCACCGTCTATCGCAACCAAACCGGGGTCGACGAAACCGAGACCGTGTCAGGTCGCCAGCTTCGCCGCGACCTGGAAACCACCGGCCTCCGCCTCGACCAGCGTTTCGACTTCACCCTCGGTGCCCTCGATGCCGGTCTAACCGTGGGCGGGGAGTATTACGAGGACAGTCAGGACGGCTATGACAGCACCGGAACCGGCGGTGTGCGCGGTGGCGCGCCGGATGCCGACAGCCGGTTCTCGGCCGGCTGGGCCCAGCTGGAACTCGACGGTCAGGCGCCCTTCGGCCTGCCGGGCCGTGTCATCCTGTTGCCGGGCGTGCGCCAGGACAGGTTCGAGACCTCGACACCGACCACCGCCAGCACAGCCAGCGATGCGACCTCCACCCGCTTTGCCGCGACCTATGCACCGATCGAGGACTTCAACGTCTTTGTCAGCTGGGGCGAGGCGTTCCGGGCACCATCAATCAACGAGCTCTATCTGGACGGCACACACTTCTCCCTGCCGCACATCATCCTTGGCGCGCCGGTTTTCATCAGCAATGACTTCATCGCCAATCCGGACCTGCTGCCAGAGGAAACGGAGACGCTGGAGATCGGCTTCCGGGTGGACCTGTCCGACCGGGTCACCCTCGACCGCCTCGACATGAGCGCGTCCTGGTACCAGACCAAGGCCGACAATCTGATCGATCTCTTCGTCGACTTTGCCTTCGACCCGACCTGTTTCGCGCCGCCCTTCTTCGCGCCCTGCTCGGCCGGCACGACACAGAGCCGCAATGTCGGCTCGGCTGAGCTGGAAGGCTATGAGGTCCAGCTGGGCTTCGGTCAGGGCGCCTTCTCGCTCGACGCCTCCCTCACAGGCATTGACGGCAAGGACGTGGCGACCGGCAATCCGCTCGGCTCGCTCGCCCCGACCCGGCTCTTCGTCGATGGTCGCTGGCGTTTCGAAGAGGCCCGGCTGACCCTGGGTGGTCGGATCGAGGCGGCGGGAGAGTATGACAAACCGCTGGATACGGCCGAACACCGCCCAGGCTATGTCGTCGCCGACGCCTATGCCCGCTGGCAACCGATCGCCGACAGTGGCCTGCGCCTCAATGCCGGTATCGAAAACCTGTTCGACCACGATTATGACCGCGTCTTCGCCGGCGTCAGCGAACCGGGCCGCTCGCTCCGCTTTGATGTGAGCTGGTCGCAGGCGTTCTGATCCAGCCGCCAGGCCATAACACCAAAGACCCGCAAAACACAAAAGGCCCCGGACCAACCGGTCCGGGGCCTTTTTTGTGCCGCCAAGGCGCTCGCTGTTCAGTGCGAGGCGCGGCCGTGGCGGGTCAGCGCGATCTCGTCGAGCTCGTCCTGTTCGGCGGCGCGCACGGACTGTTCGATCCGGGCGAGACGGCGCTCCTCGAGAAGCTCGTACTTCTTGAGGTCCTGGAAGGCTTCGGAGAGGCGGTCGCGCAGGGCATTGGCCTGCACGTCGATCTCGTCCAGCGAGGCGCGGATATTTTCCTTCCGCTTGATCACCGCCTGGGCGTAGGACCCATAGGCGATATAGCCTTCCTTGGACTGGGCTGCGGCGGCCTGCTCCTCGGGGACCGACGCCTCGAGGCGCTCGATCTGACCGATCAGGGCTGCGCGCGAGCGATCCAGCTCGGCCATCTGCTTTTGCAATTCTTCCACTTTGAACCGGGCAAGCCGGATCAAGGGTTCATGTGAGCGTGTCATTGTCGCCCTCCTTCACCACCACCCAAAATCCCCGACAGCATCGCAAAGGTCGTCGGGATGTCCGCCGCCTCGTCTTTTTGCTGTCCGAGGAACGCTTCCAGCGGTTCGTTGAGCGCGATGGCCCGATCCACTGCCGGATTCGATCCCTGGGTGTAGGCACCCAGCCGGATCAGTTCTTCCATGTCGGCATAGGCCGACAAATGCTTGCGCGCTTCCGCGACCAGGGGTCGCTCGGCGGGCTCATAGACTTCCGGAGCCGTCCGGCTGACGGACTTGAGCACGTCGATGGCGGGGTAGCGCCCGCGTTCGGCAATGGCTCGGCTCATGACCACGTGTCCATCCAGGATACCGCGAACGGCATCGGCTATTGGTTCGTTGTGGTCATCACCATCCACCAAAACAGTGAAAAGACCGGTAATGGTCCCCTGTTTTCCGCCATCGGACCGCTCTGGACCCGGCCCTGCGCGCTCAAGTAGCCGTGGCAATTCAGCAAATACGGACGGCGTATATCCGCGCGTGGTCGGGGGTTCGCCGGCGGCAAGGCCGATTTCGCGCTGCGCGAGGGCAAAACGTGTGACGCTGTCCATCAAGCAGAGGACATCGAGACCCTGATCACGGAAATATTCAGCAGCCGTCAGCGTCAGGTGAGCCGCTTGGCGACGGGCCAGGGCCGGCGCATCCGAGGTCTCGGTAATCACCACCGAACGCTTGCGTCCTTCCGGTCCGAGAACGTCGTCGACAAATTCCCGCGCTTCCCGGCCCCGTTCGCCGATCAGGCCGATCACGATGACGTCGGCGTCGCAGGCCCGGGCCAGCATCGACATCAGGACCGACTTGCCGACACCGGAGCCGGCAAAGATGCCGAGCCGCTGTCCGCGCCGCATCGGGATGAAGCAATTGAGCACCCGCACACCCAGATCCATCCGGCTGCCGAGACGGGCCCGACCATGGGCGCTGGGCGGGTTACCCTTCAGGGGATAGGCGATACCGCCTTCGGTGAGGGCCGGACCATGATCCAGTGGGCGACCGAAACCGTCGAGGACGCGACCCAGCCAAGCCTGACTGGGACGAACGCGGGCCGCTTCGGGCTGCAGACGGGCTCGGGCTCCAGGACGAACGCCCTCAAGCGGACCGAACGGCATCATCAGGGCGGTCTCGCCGCGAAAGCCGACAACTTCGCACTCGGCCATGCCATTGCCGGTCTCGATCTGGGCGTGGGCGCCAAGCGACAGGCCAGCCTTTGGCCCCTCGGCCTCGACAAGCAGCCCGTTGAGCGCGGTGACCCGTCCTTCCAGGATCCGGTCATCGAGGCGTTCAACGCGATCGATCAGAGTGCGCATCATACGGGTCAGCCCGCCTTGCAAAGCGTGGCATAAAAGCCACTTCAACCTCAGTTTAGACGACGCGGGTTGCCTCGATGTAAACACCCGGCAATTTTTACAGCCCCGCTCCGCATCGATTCTGGGGCGGACCGGACTCCGATTCCAACTCGGAGTCCCGAAGACCCTTGAATTGGCTGTGGATAAGTCTGCTGACTACCTCAGCGCCAATTCTGGGCTGATTTGCGCGCTATCGTTGGGAAATCCGGGCATCGATCGGGAATACTTTATGCCCTGGATATTTGATCAATTCGCAGATTCTGGCCCGGCAGGAAGCTGTAGCCTGATCGTTAACCCTTGAATGGTTTACGTGAAATACGAATCAAGGATGAAGAACCGGAATCGGGAAATCTGCGATTCCAAAAATGGGTCAAGCCGCAGTTAACTTTCGTTAAGGGTTTCCGCATAGCGTCCGAATAAGGTTAATCACCCTATGAGGCCGGGCGCGTACTGATTCGCTCGGGAAACAAAAACCGGAGGCGAACCAAATGCGGGTTCTTCTTATTGAGGACGATCGGGCAACGTCCCAGTCCATCGAGCTGATGCTGAAGTCCGAAGGCTTCAACATTTATACGACCGACCTCGGCGAAGAGGGCGTGGACCTGGGCAAGCTGTATGATTACGACATCATCCTGCTCGACCTGAACCTGCCGGACATGCCCGGTTTCGATGTTCTCAAGACGCTGCGCGTGGCCAAGGTCGATACCCCGATCCTGATCCTCACCGGCAATGCCGACATCGACAACAAGGTGCGCGGCCTCGGCTGTGGCGCCGACGACTACATGACCAAGCCCTTCCACAAGGACGAGATGGTCGCCCGCATTCATGCGATCGTGCGCCGCTCCAAGGGTCATTCCCAGTCGATCATCCGCACCGGCTCGATCGGCGTGAATCTCGATGCCAAGACGGTCGAGGTCGACAATCAGCGCGTCCACCTGACGGGCAAGGAATACCAGATGCTCGAGCTGCTCTCCCTGCGCAAGGGAACGACGCTCACCAAGGAAATGTTCCTGAACCATCTCTATGGTGGCATGGACGAGCCAGAACTGAAGATCATCGACGTCTTCATCTGCAAGCTCCGCAAGAAGCTCGCAGCCGCCACCCATGGCGAACACCATATCGAGACGGTCTGGGGCCGTGGCTATGTGCTGCGTGATCCGGTCGAGGAGAAGGCGTCCGCCTGACCCCGGTCTCAAACGTGATTTGAAAAAGCCCGGGCCGCCCGCCCGGGCTTTTTTGTGCCTATCCCCTGTTCAGGGGCTTTCCCGCACGACTGGCTCCTCCATACTTGCCGGGAACAAGGGGGAGGCTTCCATGAACCGTCACGCCATTACGCTCGCCGCACTTGCGGCCATGACCCTTGCTGCTGCCCCGGCCGCAAGCGCACAGGACCCGTCGCCGGCACCCGTCACGGATGCCGAGCCCGAAGACTTCTCCGGGGCTGGCCTGGTCGATCAGATCGTCCGCATCGGTGTCGCGTCCGGCAACCGTTTGGCGCTCGACAATCCGGGGCAGCTCGTCGCGCAGATAGAGACCCGTTATGATCAGCTCAACGCCATGGCCGACGCGGATGGCGGGCAGTGGGGCTTCGATTTCAATGTGAACTTCAGCACCGACACGCCCGCTTCCGACCCGTGCGCGGAGCCCGTGGAGATCACGCTGACAACCCGTCAGCCGCTTGAGCTTGTTGGCACGCTATGCCGCTCCATCATCACCGATGACGAGGCCACTTCGCTCGTCCAGAACCGCATTCTCGGCGCCCCCTTTGGCGAACAGACCCTCTATATCACCGCCGATACCACAATGTCGGCCGAGTCCGTCGCCGTCCGGGATGCCGGCAGCGAGTTCCTGGTCGCCATGGCCAACGACATCATGGAAGCGTTGATCCTTACGCCCAACCCGGAAACCAGTGCCGACCGCGTCGAATGGCAGGTGCTGGTTGATTCCCTGATGGCGGGCTCGGACGGTTTCATGCATTTTCCTGATCCCGAAACGGTTGCCGCCCAGCTCTCCGCCGCATCCCGCGTCATGGAAGAAGAAGCATTCCGCCTCAATTCGGATTGGGCGGTCAATTTCGCGATCGACGGCAAGAATACCGAGACAGACGAAGACCGCCTCGACCCCGACACGTTGCAGGAGATTTCACGACCGGCAACACCTGACTGGTGCGTGCCTGGCAGCCCCGTGCTGGCGACCGATGCCGGCGGGGTGGAGCGCCTTTGGCAGCATTGCACCGGGACGCCCCCGGGCGAGGACCCCGCCACACTCAGCGTTCGCAAGACCTGGTTTGAGGAGGAGACCGCCACCTCCCTCCTCTGGTTCGAGATCACCGGCGTGGGCACCACCGATACCGCCGAGCTGCAAGCCCGACTGGATGCGATGAACTGGAATGCCATGCGCATTCTGGCCGACGGGATGGTCATCGACCCGCAGGGTCAGAGCCCGGCTGCAAGCGAGTAGCCGACAGGCCAGGCGTTCGCGGGCCCAGCCCGCCGGCCCGACAGAAAAAGCCCCGCAGCGATGGCTGCGGGGCTTGTTTGTCTAACATCGGTAGGCGACGGTCAGGCGGCGGCGGACTTGGCGACGGAAGCCCGGCCATAAAGTCCGCGACGGCCTTCAACCGGCGAGAAGTCGCTGGACAGGCCGACAACGGTCTCGGCAGCGCCCATGATCAGATAGCCGTCCGGCGCCGTCTGCGTCGCGATGCGGGAAAGCACCTTCTTCTTGGTGTCCGGATCAAAATAGATCAGCACATTGCGACACAAAACGAGGTCGAACGTGCCAAGCTGGCCGAAGTTCTCCAGCAGATTCTGCTTCTGGAAGGTCACCATCGAGCGGATATTAGGCTTGATGCGCCATTGCTCGCCGGACTGCTCGAAATGTTGCACAAGGCGCTGCACGGCGAGCCCGCGCTGAACCTCGAACTGGGAGTAGATCCCGGCCTTGGCCTTTTCCAGAACGCGCGGCGCCATGTCGGTGGCGACGATTTCGACGCGCAGGTTACCGATCCGGGCACGTTCTTCCTCAAGCAACATGGCCAGCGAGTACGGTTCCTGGCCCGACGAGCAGGCTGCACACCAGATCCGGATTGACCCGTTATTGCCCCGGGCACGCGCCAGAACCGGCAGGACATCCTGCTTGAACAGATCGAACGGCGTATTGTCGCGGAAGAAGAAGGTCTCGTGCGTTGCCAGGGCCTCGGTGATCGCCCACAGCAGACGGCCCCCGGCATCACGGCGGGACGCGGTGATCAGCGCCTCGATCGAGGGATAGCCTTCCGCCCGGGCGAGCGGCGCCAGACGGCTTTCCAGGAGATAACCCTTGTCGGCCGACAGGACGAGGCCGGATCGTTTGAACGCTTCGGCTGCAACGAAAAGGATGTCGTCGTGTTTGATCATTTTACAGTCCACCTTTCGCGCGCCGGACAATGCCCGGCCCCATGTCCGCGAGGGACAGGATTTCATCGGCCAGGCCGGCTTCCGCCACCGCTCCCGGCATGCCCCAGACGATGCTTGACGGCTCGTCCTGGGCGAGAATGGTTCCACCGGCATTGCGCAGCGTGCGGGCGCCCTCGCGGCCGTCATGCCCCATGCCCGTGAGGATGATGCCGAGCGCGGCGCCACGGGTCACCTCGGCGACCGACTGGAACAGAGGATCGACAGCCGGGCGGCAGAAATTGATCGGAGGGGTCTGGTCCAGCACGGCGTAATAGCCCGCTGCATCCTTGCGGATCGTCATGTGGAAATCGCCCGGAGCGACATAGACACAGCCCGCCTTCAGGCGCTCCTTGTCTTCCGCTTCCTTGCAGACCAGCTTGCTGGCCTTGGTGAGGTGCTCGGCCAGGATCTTGGTGAACAGGGCCGGCATGTGCTGGGCAATCACGATCGGCGCGCGGACATCGGCGGGGATGGCCCCGATCACATCGCGCAGCGCTTGCGGTCCGCCCGTTGACGAGCCGATTGCGATGATTTCCGGGCGACCGGAATGGCGCGGCGTCGCGCCGCGTGACATTGGCGGCTGGGCAACCGGCGCGTAGGCTTTCTTGGCCGGGGCCGCCGGCGGCGGCGGGGCGGTGAATGTCCGGCCCGTCGGCGCAGCAGGCGTCGGGGACGGGGCCACAGCAGTCTGGGTCGGAACCGGCGGGATCGGTCGCGGTGCCAGCGCCTTCAGCTTGGTCAGCAGATCACGGCGAAACTCTTCCGCGCCTGCCAGACGTCCGGCCTGCGGCTTGGAGGCGTAATCCGCCGCGCCCATCGACAGGGCCCGGATAGTGACTTCACCACCGCGGCGCGTCAGCGTCGAGGCCATGACGACCCGGCAGCGCGGGACAGCCTTGAGCAGCAGCGGCAAGGCGGCCAGCCCGTCCATCTTCGGCATCTCGACATCGAGCACGATGAGGTCTGGCTGCAATTCCGTGGCCTTGGCCAGTCCCTGCTCGCCGTCAACGGCGGCGCCGACCAGGGTCAGGTCAGCGTCTTCTTCCACCCAGCGGGTCATCAGACCCCGGGCGACTGCCGAGTCGTCGATCACGAGAACCCGGGCAATAGAGTTGGCGGGAGACGCTTTTCGAGCGAGTTCCGTCATGGGAAACTCCCTCAAGAGGCCTGCAGCAAACCCGTCTGCTGGAATTTGGATTCGATGATGTCACCATCGAAGGGCTTCATGACATACTCGTCGGCACCGGCCCGCAGGGCTTCGGTGATGTGCGCCATGTCATTCTCGGTCGTGCAGAACACGACGACCGGACGGTCGCCGGTCTCCTCGCGCCGCAGCGCCTTGACGAAATCAAGGCCGTTCATGACCGGCATGTTCCAGTCCAGCAGGATGGCATCGGGCATGTGCTTGCGGCACGCCTCGAGGGCTTCCGCCCCGTCGCCGGCTTCGGCGCATTCGAATTGCAGCTCTTCGACAATTTTACGGGCGACTTTCCGAATGACTCGGGAGTCGTCAACCACCAGACACGTTTTCATCCCAACACCCTCCGCTAGGCTGCCTCTGCCCTGGATGCGGCCGATCCGATTACGGCCGAGACATCGAGGACAGCGAGCAATTCTTTTTCCAGCCTGTGCACACCCTTGACCATTGAACGCCACTGGGGGTCGACATGGGCGGGCACCGGTTCCAGCTCCGCCCTCGGGCGACGAAGCACTTCACCGACACTATCCACGATAAGTCCAAAAATTTCGCTACCACGCTCAACGCCAAGTGCCATGCCGGTCTCGTTGGCCTGGCGCGGCGGCAAGCCGAGGCGGCGGCGGGCGTCGATCGCGGTCACGATGCGGCCCCGCAAGTTGAGCAGGCCGGCGACTTCGGTCGGTGCCAGCGGGACGGACGTCACCGATTGCGGGGCAAAGACCTCGCGGATCGCGTCGACGGGCGCACCGAACAACTGATCGCCGATGCGGACCGAGACGTACTCGTTCATCAGTTCGGCGCTCATTTCGGAATTGTCAGTGTGATGCGTGGTCATGCCACCTTCTCCTCTTGAGACACCGAGTCGAGGGCGGCGATCAGGGCGCCACGATCGGATCTCGGCAGCACGGCAGTCAGGCCTTCAGCCTGGGTATCTTCAGGCCAGTCGGTGACGGCCAGCGTCGGCAGGTTCGGCCACAGGCCTTCCTGGCGGATGCGCGACAGCGCGCTGGGATCGCCCACCATGGCGTCGAATTTCTCGCCCGCTTCGGCGATCGCATAGACTTCATGCATGCCACCCGTCGGGGTCACGTCATAACCGGCGGCCGCCAGCAGCGGCGCGATCATGCGGCGCGCGAAGGCGTCGGCATCGACCAGCAGGATCCGGCGGCGACGATTGCTCGAGCGGCGCTGGATATTGCCGGCGCGCGACTGGTCGAGATACCAGGCGATATCGACGACATCGGTCGCCTTGCCCTTGATGATCGCAGACCCGATGACACCCGGCTTGTCGGACGACATCTGCAGGTCGACGCGCTCTTCAACGACATCGACAATCTCGTCGACGGCGAGACCGATCGAGGTGTGGTTCTCGGCAAAGACCAGGACCGGCTGGCGCTGGCCTTCGGCGGTGCGGATTTCCGAGCCGATCGGCACGATCGGCATCAGGCGGCCACGGTATTGAACGACCAGGCGGCCATTGGTGCTTTCGATGGCGTCCTGGTTGAATTCTTCCAGACGCGTGACCAGCGCCAGGGGAACCGCCTTCGGCTCGGCGCCACCGGCGCGAACCAGGAGCAGACGCTGGGTATTGGCCATTTCCGTGCCTTTCGAGGCGCCGGCTTCGATCGAGGCTTCCTCGTCCATCGCGGTGACGATTTCGCCCGCGAGGCCGTTGGGATCGAGGATCATGATCACCGAGCCATCACCGAGGATGGTGGCGCCGGAATAGGCATGCACACCGCGCAGCGAGTCGGAGAGCGGTTTGACGACGATTTCCTCGGTATCAAGGACATTGTCGACCACGAGGCCGACATTGCGACCACCGGCGTCGAGGACGACGACAAAGCCGGTCTCGTCCGGATTGCCGCTATAGGCTTCACCGACACCGAGGACATCATGCAGGTCGACCAGCGGCATGAGCCGGTCACGCAGGCGCATGACACGGGCACCGTTGAGGTTTTCAACCGTGTGGTCAGAGCCTGCGCCAACCCGGACCAGTTCGCGCACGGCGAGCTGCGGGATTGCGAAACGCTGCTCGTCACAGCCGACGATCAGGGCCGAGACGATGGCCAGGGTCAGCGGGATCTTGATCGAGAAATGCGAGCCCTTGCCGGCGGTCGAGGTGACGTCGATGACGCCGCCGATCTGTTCGATATTGGTCCGCACCACATCCATGCCGACACCGCGGCCGGACAGGTTGGTGACTTTCTCGGCGGTCGAGAAGCCGGGGGCGAAGATGAAGCGGTGGATCTGCTGCTCCGTCATCCGCTCCAGTTCATCATGGGTGGTCAGGCCCTTCTCGAGAGCCGTTTCGCCGATGCGCTTGGTGTTGAGACCCATGCCATCGTCGGAGATCGCGATGATGATGTGGCCACCTTCATGGTAGGCCGAGAGCTTGATCGTGCCCTTCTCAGACTTGCCCGCCTTGACGCGGTCGGCCGGCAGTTCCAGGCCATGGTCAGCCGAGTTGCGGACCATATGGGTGAGCGGATCCTTGATCAGCTCGAGCACCTGACGGTCGAGCTCGGTATCATTGCCGTCCATCTGCAGCTCGATCTTCTTGCCAAGATCGGTGGAGACATCGCGAATGATACGCGGCAGTTTGCGCCAGGCATCGCCGATCGGCTGCATGCGGGTCTTCATGACACCGTCCTGCAGCTCGCCGGTCACGGCAGACAGACGCTGCAGCGGGCCCTTGAGGTCGTCATCTTCCAGACCGCGAATTGTCTGCATGAGCTGGTTCCGGGTCAGAACGAGTTCCGACACCGTGGTCATCAGCGCTTCGAGCACGTCGACACCGACGCGCACGGTCTGCTGAACCTTCACGCCGCCCTCGCCCATGACATGGTCATCGGCGCCCTTGAGCTCGGCCATCGCCGTCGCCAGGGCTTCTTCGCGGCTCATATCCTTGGAGATCAGGTTCGGGGCCGCTGCCGGGGCAACCGACGGCTCCGGCTCGGCGCTGGCGAAAGCGGCTTCAAGCTCGGCAGCGGAAACCTCACCCGGGCGCAGCTCGCGGCCGAGATCGGGATCGAAATCACCCACACCAAGGTGTTCAACCGGAGCAGCGTCGGCGACCGGGGCCACGGTCGGCGCAACTTCGACTTCGGGAACAGCACTGTGGAAGGCGGCTTCAAGATCTGCGAGGGAGACTTCGCCCGGGCGCAGCTCGCGTCCCAGGTCGGCATCCCAATTATCAGGAACCTTCGGGGCTTCCTCTGCGACCTGCTCGGGCAGTCGGCCCATCGCGGCGTCTTCGAGGCGACCGATCAGCTCGGCATCGTCACCGGCCGGTTCGACACCGGAATGCTCCAGCGATTCGAGCACGACCTTGATCTGGTCAATGGCCTGCAGGACGAGGGTGACCATGGGCGGGCTGACGCTGAGTTCGCCGTCCCGGAACTTGCCAAGCAGCGTTTCGCCGGCATGCGCCACCGCTTCCAGTCGCGGCAGACCGAGGAAACCACAGGTTCCCTTGATCGTGTGCAGAAGGCGAAAAATATTGTCGAGAATGGCCCGGTCTTCCGGATTATTCTCAAAACGCACCAGTTCAGAGTCGATGACGTCGAGGCTTTCGCCCGTTTCGGTCAGGAATTCACTGATGAGATCGTCCATGGCAGGCCCCATACGGTTCTGATTTCACCGTAATCTGACAGGGCTTGGTTAACGGACTCTTGGCCTCAACTCCGTGATTTCATGGATAGCGCTAATACAATATGAGGACGCGAGCATCGGCCTTGCGAGGCTAGCCGATCATCCCTTCAGGGCCTTTCACCAGGGCGATGAACTCGACCCGATCCTCACTGGCCTGCGCACTGACACGGCCGCCATTACCGCGCGCAATCAGGCCGGTATAGTAGGGCTGGATCGAGCGGCCGTCATAACCGTTCTCGGGGGCCCGCGCTTCGAGCGCCCGCGCTGTGCCCTCTTCCAGACGGGCGCGCGGCCCCTCGGAAATGACCCGCAGACGCGCACCACCGGCTGCATCGGCGCCCTCGACGGTCACCGTGCCGCCGCGCGGCGCCGCGTCGACACCGAGCAGACACATGTTGAGCAGGAGCCGGGCGGCCTGCTTTTCCAGACCGCTCGCTTCGACCTTCCAGACGATCTGCGGCTTCACCGCCGAGAACATGGCTTCGGTCAGGCGCTGCAGTTCGCGGCAATCCATGATGCCCGGCGCAGACCCGCCGGCTCCGAAGGCGAGACGGCAGAATTCCAGTTTGGCCTGGGCCTGGCGCGAACTCTCCCGGACCAGCTCCATCGCATCATCATGCATGTCCGAACTGTCCGGATCATCGAACACGCTCAGTGCAGCGCTCAGCGCGGAAACCGGGCTGACGAGGTCGTGACAGAGCCGTGCACAGAGCAGGGCGGCGAGTTGTTCGGCCGGGAGTTCGGCGGGGAGCGTGTCTTGCATGGATTTTTCTTTACACGATTCTCGCGCGATAGAGCCGGTTTTAGCATTCCGGCTGCAATCGGTTGTCTGGAAAGGTCTTGGCAACCAGATCAGTCCAAGACATGATTCATCCCCGGACTGTGGGGACAGGTTCTGCGACGACTTCGGGCGGGTGCCCGGAGAACGGTGCGGGATTTGCTTGGTGGACAAGACACATACGTGTCGTTTTGAGCAGACCGGAGTTTTGGGACCGTGTCAGGATTTGACGTTACCCGCGCCGATACCCGTCGCACACGCGGCCTGGTCGCCCTTGCCAGCCTCGCGCTGTCTGCCGGGCTGCTGGCCGCGCTGATGCTGACCGGCGAGCCGCAGAGCGATGCCGCAAGCGGCGACGCGATCCGGCTGGCCATGGCGGCACCGACCGATCCGGCCACGGTTTCCGATGCCGGCGTGCCGCTTCAGGACACTGCAACGGAAGACACCACGCCTCTCCTTCTCGAACCCGATGTCCTGCTGCGCGTCAATGACGCCGCTTTCACAGACTGCCGGAGCTGCCCGACCCGCATCCAGGCCGAACGCACGGTTCCGCGTGGCGGGACCCTGGCCGGCGTGCTCGATGATGCCGGTGTTGACCGGGTCGAGGCCGCGCGCGCCATCTCGGCCCTCGGCACCGTCTTCGACCTGCGCTATCTGCGCGCCGGCGAGCGTATCAATCTCTATTTCGAAACCGACACACCGGCTGATGGCAGCGACGCCGTCACCCGTCTCGACGGCCTGTCCTTCCGCCCTGATGTCGAACGCTCGATCACCGTCGCGCGGACCTTCGAGGGTGATTTCCGGGCCCGCGAAACCATCGCCCAGTTTGACCGTGAAATCGTGCGCGCCTCCGGCTCGATCACGGCCTCGCTCTATGTCGACGCGCTGGCGGCCGGCGCCACCGACCGGGTGGTTGTCGAGCTGGCCGGCGTGCTCGCCTATGCCATCGACTTCCAGCGCTCGATCCAGCCGGGCGACCAATTCGACATCCTGTTCGAGCGCTTCGTGGACGAGGAAGGCAATACCGCGCGTACCGGCGACATCCTCTACGCGATGTATGACGGCCGCGGCGATGCCAAGGAGTTCTACCGTTACGAGACCGAGGACGGCATTGTCGGCTATTACAGCCCGGAAGGCGCCAGCGCCCAGCGTCTGCTGATGCTGACCCCGATCAATGGCGCCCGCCTGTCCTCATCCTTCTCGACCGCCCGGCGCCACCCGATCCTGGGCTATACGCGTCGCCACAACGGCACCGATTTCGCCGCGCCGCGGGGCACCCCGGTCATGGCCGCGGGCAATGGCGTCGTCGAACGGGCTGACCGCTTCGGCAGTTTCGGCAATTATATCCGCATCCGTCACGCCAATGGCTTCCAGACCGCCTATGCCCACCTCAACGGCTTCGCCCGCGGTGTCCGGGCCGGCTCCCGCGTGACGCAGGGCCAGGTGATCGGCTATGTCGGCACCACCGGTCGTTCAACCGGGCCGCACCTGCATTATGAAGTCCATCAGAACGGCACGCCGCGCAATCCGATGACGCTCGACCTACCGACCGGTCGCCAGCTGACCGAGGCCGAGATCCCGCTCTTCGAAGCCGAGCGTGACCGCATCATCGCCATCCGCGAAGCCGCCCATTTGGCCGACGACAACGATGCACCGCTGGTCGCCGATGCGGGCAATGGCGCGCAATAGGGGCTGGGGTTTCGGAGTGATCAACATCGAAGCCAGTTGCCGAGAGTTGATCGCCTGTCAGGTTGAACTTGTAAGCGAATGGGCCCGGAAATTCGGCCTCGACATGATCCTGACCGCGGCCCCGTCGGAAGGCAATTTCACTGTGACCTCCGGCAAATGGACATTCCGGCGCCACGGATTGGGAGTTTGTTTCACCCACCGCCTGAGTAACCAGTGCGTCGATATCCATGACAAGTTCGACGAGCCGGAACTGTTTGATGCTTGGCGACTGGAACTGTTTCTAGAAAGCCGGGGAATATTGTTCCGTGGCAAAAAACTCGCTGAAGCGCTCAACAAACTATCGACTCTCACGCAAGTCGGGCGTCACTTCAAATTCACGTGCGATAGCAATCGCTGCCAGGCGCGACAGTCGCGTATTTCCGCGCAAAATGAGCAGAGTAATTCATAGATCACTTGTCAGCCAGCGGGCCGTAGCTGCAGCGGTTTTCTCTTTGGGCCAGCCTTGTCATCCCTGATGGACGCCCCGCGCAGGCGGGGCGAAAGTCAGGGACCTATATGTTGGCGACCTGTTAGGTCCCCGTCTTGCGTCCGGCCTGCGCCGGACATCCAACGGGGATGACAAGCGGCATCGATGCCCATTGACCGACGCCCTCACCGCGCCTATCAAGCGCGACAGGCACGGAGATGCCCGCCGCTCGCAGGCTTCGGCCCTGGTGAAATCTCCGAATGATCTGGCATTTCCCTGATTGTCTTTGCGACATGCGGCGGGATGGCAAGGCGAGCCCCATCACAATGACCGCATGCCATAAAGAAGGGCATGTCATGACGACGGCAACACACCCACTCTCCCGCGATGCGCTGAAGGCGCAGGCCAAGCGTTTGCGAAAAGCGCTGGAAGCGGAAGGCAACTTCATCTCTCACGGCGAGGCGCTCGAACTGCTCGCGAGCCAGATGGGCTATCGCGACTGGAACACGCTCAGTGCCGCTATCGGCAACCGCCCCTCGGCCCCGCTTGCGGTCGGCGGCCGTGTCTCCGGTCATTATCTCGGCCAAGCCTTTGAGGCGGACATTGTCGGCCTGCACGCCCTTGCGGGCGGCGAAGGCGGCTGGCGTATTTCGCTGGCGCTCGATGAGGCGGTCGACGTGGTCCGCTTTGACAGTTTTTCGTCCTTCCGGCGCCGCATCAACGGCACCGTCGGCCGCAATGGCCGATCGGCCGCGCATACCTCCGACGGCACGCCGCACCTGGAACTCGCCCTTCGCTAAATCGCGAAACGAATTCTGGTTGAAGTCCGCCCCGACTGCGCTTACGACCCCGCCTGACATCCACAAGGCAGGCGGGGTCGCATGCTCAACATCCTGGTTCTGTGCACAGGCAATTCCGCGCGCTCCATCCTTGGTGAAGCGCTGATCAATGCACGCGGTCAGGGCCGGGTCGCAGGCTATTCCGCCGGTTCGACGCCGACCGGCCAGCCCAACCCGCTCGCCCTCGAGACACTCGCCGCCCACGGCCTGCCGGCGACCGGCTACAGCTCGAAGAGCTGGGACGTGTTCGCGGCTCCGGACGCGCCTGTCCTCGATGCCGTCATCACCGTCTGCGACAGCGCCGCCGCGGAAGTCTGCCCGGTCTGGCCGGGTGCGCCGACCAAGGCCCATTGGGGCCTGCCCGACCCGGCTGCCATCACCGATCCCGACGCCGCCCGCGCCGCTTTCAACGACACGTTCAACGCACTCGATGCGCGCGTCAGCGCCTTGATGTCCGCCCTTCACGGCGACACGCTCGACGCGCTCAAGCAGGCCTTCGACACAATCAATTAGCGACAGGACGCAACCGCATGACCGCCACCAACACACAGGATACGGCCCCCGGCGGGATCGGCTTTTTTGAAAAATGGCTGTCAGTCTGGGTCGCCATGGGCATGGCGGGTGGCATCGCGCTGGGTGTGGTCGTGCCGGACCTCTTTGCCTGGCTGGCGGGATTCGAGGTCGCCTCGGTCAATCTGGCCATCGCGGTGCTGATCTGGGCCATGGTCTGGCCGATGATGATCCAGATCGACTTTTCCGCCCTGGCCCATGTCGGCGAGCGGCCAAAGGGCCTGATCATCACCCTGGTCACCAACTGGCTCGTCAAACCCTTCTCGATGGCGCTGCTGGGCGTGCTCTTCTTCGAGCATGTCTTTGCCGGCTGGCTGCAGCCCGAGGATGCGCAACAATATCTTGCCGGCGTCATTATCCTGGGTGCCGCGCCGTGCACGGCGATGGTTTTCGTCTGGTCCCAGCTGACGCGGGGCGATGCCAATTACACTCTCGTCCAGGTCGCCGCGAATGACCTCATCATGGTCGTCGCCTTTGCTCCGATCGTGGCGCTGCTGCTGGGCGTAACCGACATCACAGTCCCCTGGGACACGCTCCTGCTGTCGGTGGGCCTCTATGTGGTGATCCCGCTGATTGCCGGCTGGCTGACCCGCAAGGCGCTGTCGCGCGGCAAGTCGGCCGAGGTGGCGGACAAGGCCGTGGGCGATTTCACCGCCCGCATCAAACCGGCCTCGATCATCGGCCTGATCGGCACGGTCATCATACTGTTCGGTTTCCAGGGCGAGACCATCCTGACCCAGCCGGTCACCATCGCCATCATCGCCACGCCGCTCATCCTCCAGTCCTACGGGATTTTCGCCATCGCTTACGGCGCCGCCTGGCTGTGGAAGACGCCCTTCAACATCGCCGCCCCCTGCGCCCTGATCGGCACCTCGAACTTCTTCGAGCTGGCGGTGGCCGTCGCGATCAGCCTGTTCGGCCTCAACTCCGGCGCCGCGCTGGCGACCGTGGTCGGCGTGCTGGTGGAGGTTCCGGTGATGCTGTCCCTGGTGGCCTTCGCCAACCGGACACAGGGCTGGTTCGCGGGGCGCTAGGGGGCCGACGTTTCTACGGATTGCGCTGGGTCTCGGTGTCATAGTGTCGGCGACGCCTGAGAAAATGAAGATTGAACATAACCAGCAGCGCGACCAGCAAGAGCAATCCATCCCGCTGGAAGTCCTGCAGCCAGATCACGGTGCACATCGGCACGAGCCCGGGCAGGTTGTAAGACAGGTCGAAGGCATCGGTGTTCCGACGTAGGTTAGACTTCATCATGGCGCTCCACCGAAACCGAACAGCGACACAAAACAGGCCATCAGAAGCAGCGGGCCCGCGAGAGACAGCCGCGAGAATTCAATCTCCGGATTGAGAAGATAAAGCCAGCCAGTCCCGATGTAGAAAAATCCGACCAGGAAATTCAGACCGAACAAATTCGGGTCCGCAGTGTTGGCCAATTCCAGAATAACCGCCAAAACAAACAGCGCCGTCGCCAAGCTGTGCACCTGCACGTGTATGCGTTCTGATTTCGTGCCCATACAGAGTCCCTAGTACGCCGCGTGGCTGCCGCGCGGATCACTGACCCGACCTGATTGATCAACACAGGCCAATTCATCACACAAAGGCCAGTCCCGGTTTTCTAGGTGTATCAGCGAGCTGACGTCCGTTCTTCCGGGGCGCTGAGCAAACCCGCGCCTTGCGGGGAGATATTCATTCTTGGCTTGTCAGCCAATTGCCAAGTGGGGTTCAGCCCGTCAAGGGTGAAACCGCTACGCGGCGGCTCTGCCGCCCTTGACGGGCTGAACCCCACTTGGCCGACTCTCGGCAAGCCAAGAATGGATGGTTGGGCAGGCGGCCTGCCCCTTCCTGAAGGAAAACGGGGCGGTCTTCGCGACCGCCCCGACAATTCGGCTTAGTTCACCGCTTCCAGCGTCGGCTTTCTCACGCCAACCGCGACACCATTGACCGTCAGCATGCCAGCTTCGCTGGAGACCTGGATGTTCTCGCCATCCTTGATCTTGCCTTCCAACAACAGTCTCGCCAGCGGGTCCTGGAGTTCCTTCTGGATGACGCGCTTCAACGGCCGGGCGCCATAGGCCGGGTCATAGCCCTTGGTGGCCAGCCAGGAGCGGGCGCCGGCGTCGATCGAGATGGTCAAGCGACGGTCGGCCAGCAGGCGCTCGAGATAGCCCAGCTGGATGTCGACAATGGCGCCCATATGCTCTTCCGCGAGCTTGCGGAACAGGATGACCTCGTCGATCCGGTTGAGGAATTCCGGCCGGAAATGTCCACGCACAGCGGCCATCACATCGTCCCGCGCATCCTCGGCATTATCGACCAATTGCAGGTGCTCGGACCCCAGGTTCGAGGTCATGATGATGATCGTGTTGCGGAAATCGACCGTGCGGCCCTGACCATCGGTCAGCCGGCCATCATCGAGGACCTGGAGCAAAACGTTGAAGACATCCGGGTGCGCCTTTTCGATCTCGTCGAGCAGGACGACCTGGTAGGGTCGGCGACGCACGGCTTCGGTGAGGGCTCCGCCCTCCTCATAGCCGACATAGCCGGGCGGTGCGCCGATCATGCGCGAGACCGAGTGCTTCTCCATGTATTCCGACATGTCGAGCCGCGAGATAGCGCTTTCATCATCGAACAGGAATTCGGCCAGCGCCTTGGTCAGCTCGGTCTTGCCGACACCGGTCGGGCCGAGGAAGAGGAAGGAACCGATCGGACGGGCGGGATCCTTGAGACCGGCACGCGCCCGGCGGACGGCGTCGGAGACCGCTTCCAGAGCTGCATCCTGGCCGATCACACGGCCACGCAGCGCGTCTTCCATGCGCAGCAGCTTGTCGCGCTCGCCTTCGAGCATCTTGTCGACCGGCACCCCCGTCCAGCGCGAGACGATCTGGGCGATCTGCTCGTCATCGACGACTTCCTGCATCGTCCCGGCGGCATCACCCTCGGCTTCCGCCTTGGCGAGCTTGCGCTCGAGATCGGGCAATTGGCCGTATTTGATCTCCGAGGCCCGGGCCAGGTCGCCGCGCCGTTCGGCATCGGCGAGAATGGAGCGCGCATGGTCGATGGATTCCTTGAGCGTGGTGGCCGAGGCGAGCTTGTCCTTCTCGGCGCGCCAGGCAGCGGTCATCTCGGCGGACTGTGACTCCAGCTCAGCGATTTCCTTGGTGATGGTGGCGAGACGTTCCTTGGACGCGTCGTCAGCCTCCTTCTTGAGCGCTTCGGCCTCGATCTTGAGCTGGATGGCGCGACGGTCGATCTCGTCGAGTGCTTCCGGTTTGCTATCGATCTGCATGCGCAGACGGGCCGAGGCTTCGTCCATCAGATCGATGGCCTTGTCGGGCAGGAAGCGGTCGGTGATGTAGCGGTTGGAGAGGTTGGCCGCAGCGACAATCGCGCTGTCGGCGATGCGCACGCCGTGGTGCACCTCATACTTCTCCTTCAGCCCGCGCAGGATGGAGACGGTGTCGGCGACGCTCGGCTCTTCCACCATGACCGGCTGGAAACGCCGGGCCAGGGCCGCGTCCTTTTCGACATGCTTGCGATACTCGTCCAGCGTCGTCGCGCCGATACAGTGCAGCTCGCCGCGCGCCAGGGCCGGCTTCAACAGGTTGGACGCATCCATGGCGCCATCGGTCTTGCCGGCACCGACAAGGGTGTGCATCTCGTCAATGAAGAGGATGATCTGGCCATTGGCGCTCTCGACTTCCGACAGCACCGCCTTCAGCCGTTCCTCGAACTCACCGCGGTATTTCGCACCGGCGATGAGTGCGCCCATGTCGAGCGCCAGCAAGCGTTTTTCCTTCAGGCTTTCGGGCACATCACCATTGACGATGCGCAGGGCCAGGCCTTCCGCGATGGCGGTCTTGCCGACGCCCGGCTCGCCGATCAGCACCGGATTGTTCTTGGTCCGGCGCGACAGGACCTGGATAGCGCGGCGGATTTCCTCGTCGCGGCCAATGACCGGATCGAGCTTGCCCTCGCGGGCCACTTCGGTCAGGTCGCGGGCATATTTCTTGAGCGCTTCATAGCCGTCCTCGGCCGACTGGCTGTCAGCAGTCCGGCCCTGGCGCAGATCATTGATGGCGGTGTTGAGCGCCTGCGGGGTGACCCCGGCCGCCTTGAGGATGTCGGACGCTTTGGTGCCGCTCGCCAGCGCCATGGCCAAGAGGACGCGTTCGGCCGTGACATACTGGTCACCGGCCTTCTGAGACGCCTCCTCGGCCGCACCGAACAGCTTGGCGGTCTCGGGTGCGAGGTAAAGCTTGGCCTCGGCGCCATCGACCTTGGGCAGGGCGGCCAACGCCTGCTCGACCCCGTCCTGGACCTGGCGGACGCGGCCACCGGCCGTCTGGATGAGATTGCCGGCCAGCCCGGCGGTGTCGTCCATCAGCGCCTTGAGCACGTGGACAGGCGTGAATTGCTGGTGGCTTGATTTGAGTGCCAGGCCTTGGGCGGCCTGGATGATGGACCGCGCGCGGTCTGTATATTTGTCGAATTCCATGTCGATCCCCCGAAAAAGGCGAGATAAGTTGCGATACGCCGCCTTTATCAAGCACGGCACAATCGCGTTTCAGACCGCATGTAGGTGTTGCATATGAACAACACAAGAGGTCGGGCCGCGACATTCTGACCACGGTTTTCAACCGGACCCAGCGGAGCCATCCTACCCCATGCCCCAGCTTTCAGCCATCACGCGTTTCCCCGTCAAGGGACTGGGCCCCGATCCGCTTGACCAGGTCCAGCTGATGGCCGGCGCGGCCCTGCCCCTGGACCGGGCCTGGGCCATCGAGAACGGCCCCTCGCCGTTTGATGACGCGGCGCCGGGACATCTGCCGAAAAAGCATTTCCTGATGCTGGCCGGCCAGTCCGACCTGGCCCGCCTGACCTGCCACCATGACGCGCAGGGCCAGACCTACTCGGTGAGCCTGGACGGTGCCGCCCCGGTCACGGTCAAGCTGGATGACCCGGCCACCCACCTGCCCCTGTTTGACGTGCTGAACGCCCTCTTGGGCGAAGCCGTGCGTGGGCCGCTGCGGCTGGTCCATGCGCCGGGCCAGGCGATGACCGATATCCCGCAGCCGCAGATCTCGCTGATCAATGCCGCCTCGGTGCGCGAACTGTCCGACAAGATCGGCCAGCCGCTCGACCCGCTGCGCTTTCGCGGCAACCTGCTGATCGACGGCCTGGCGCCGTGGGAGGAGTTCGAGCTGATTGGACAGGCGATCCGCATCGGTGGCGTGACATGCCGCGTCGAAAGCCGGATCCGGCGCTGCGTCGCGACCAGCGTCAATCCGGACAGTGCGGAGCTGGACAGCAATGTACCCGCAGCGCTGTTCGAGCACTACGGGCACATGGATTGCGGTCTCTATCTCACCGTCCTGGAAGACGGCGTGATTGCGCTGGGCGACCCGGTCGAGATTGACGCTTCCGGCGCGCCAGCCTAGAACTGCGACACGGGCGCCGGGTGCCCGCCGCTCGCAAACCCTCGTGGTCCGGTGAAACCCTCGTTTTCCCCTTGGCCTTTTTGTGCCCGGCAATGCGAGCCCCCTTTTCTGAAACCAAGCCTTGGCGCCTCCGCTATCCCTGAACGCGGCGGGCCAGACGCTTTTGCATGGTCCGGGCCTGCTTTGCGCAGCGGCCGGGCTGCGCCTGCAAAGGAAATCCGATGGCTCGTCCCGACGCCACCAAAACAGACTTTACCGGTGCCCCGATCGGGGCCCTGTTTGCCCGCACCGCCCTGCCGATTGTTTTTCTGATGACCGTCAGCGGCCTGTTCAATGTCGTCGATGCAATCTTTGTCGGCATTTATGTCGGTGCCGATGCACTGGCCGGTGTCACCGTCATGTTCCCGATCGTCATGATGTCGGTGGCCCTCGCCACCCTGGTCGCCAACGGCATGGCCAGCGTGATGGCGCGTCAGCTTGGAGGAGAGCAGATCGATGCGGCCCGCGCCAGCCTGGCGGGAGCCCACGGCCTGTCCGTTCTCACCTGCGCCTTGCTGGTCATCCTCTTTCTCGTCGGCGGCCGCTCCGTTGTCGAGCTCGCCGCGAACGGTCCGGGGGCCCTCGCCGACTACGGCTACCGCTATCTTGCGATCACCATCTTCACCGCCCCCCTCGCCTTCCTGCTATCGGTTCAATCGACGGCCTTGCGGGTCGAGGGCTGGATCGGCTTCATGGCGATCACGGGCGCCCTCGTCACACTGGCGAATATCGCCTTCAATTTCGCCTTCATCGCGGGGCTTGGCTGGGGCGTTTCGGGCTCGGCCATCGGTTCCGCTGTTGCCCAGGCGCTTGGCCTGGTAGCCATTCTCGTCTTCCGGGCACGCAGCCATGGCGAACTCCCCGCGCTGCGCTTGCCCTGGCAGGCCTGGCGGACGGGGTGGCCCCGCTTCATCGCGCTCGGCGCACCGCAAAGCCTCGCTTTTCTCGGCATGTCCCTTGGATCTGCCACGGTCCTGCTGACCCTGCAGGCGCTTGATGTGCCGGACTATGACACGACGGTCGCCGCCTACGGCATCATCACCCGCCTCCTGTCATTCAGCTTTCTTGGCTTGATGGGCATGGCGCAGGCCTTACAGGCGATCGTCGGCAATAATTTCGGCGCAGGTCTTCATGGGCGGGTCGCCGAGACCCTGCGGATCGCCATGCTCTGCGCCCTGGCCTACGCCGCCAGCGCCGAGGCGATCTTCGTGCTGGCAGCGCGCCCGTTGGCCAGCCTCTTTGTAACCGATCCGGCGGTGATCGACGCCGTTGGGCGGATCTTGCCGATGATCGTTGCTGCCTACGTGCTGGCCGGCCCTTCGGTGATGATTTCCACCCATTTCCAGGCGATGGGCGAGGCCGGACGCGCGGGGTTGTTGAGCTTGTCCCGGACCTACCTGTTTGCCATCCCCCTCACCCTCACCCTGCCGCTTGTGCTCGGCGAGACCGGGATATGGCTGGCCAGCCCGGCAGCGGAAGTGCTCATGCTTGGCCTGACCGGCCTGACTCTCCTGTACACGGCACGGGCACGCGATTATCGCTTCGGGCTGATCCCGGCAGAAGCCAAGCGGGGCACGGTGCCAACCCCGCCCTGAGCCTACCCGGACAGATACAAAAAGGGGATGGCGGGTCACCCGGCCATCCCCAATTCCAATCTGGCTGGACGCCAATCCCGGCCTAGGCGGCCTCGGTTTCCGACCCGTCACCACCGGTCTTGTCAGACCCGCCTTCATCAGCCGAGGCCGAGGCATTTTTCAGTGCGGCTTCGGCCGCACGGGCGGCTTCCATCTCGGCCTTGGTCCGGCGCGGGCGACGCGTGCGACGGCTGGGCTCGGCTCCGCCGGCATCGCTCTCTACCGGCGCTTCGGCCTGTTTGTTCGAGGAACCCGAATCGCCTTCCGGGGTCACCACACCGAGCGGATCATCCTGGGGCTCGCGCGGCTCGCGGTCGCTGGACCCGCGATTGCGCGGGTTACGGCCACGGCGCGGTTCACGCGGTTCGCGGTTTTCACGGGGTTCGCGGGGTTCGCGGGTCTCACGATTGTCCCGGCTGTCGCGATTATCGCCCTGATCATTGCGGTCATTGCGATCGTTGCGGTCACCGCGATCACGACGTTCCTGCTGATCCCGGCGCTCGCGCGACTGGCGTTCGCTGTGATTGCCCTGGTAGCCGTCATCATCATCGCCGTCATAACCGCCATTATCGTCATCCTGACTCGGATCACGCTTGGGCTGGGTCAGCTGAAGGACGCGCAGATAGTGTTCGGCGTGCTGGTAGAGATTCTCCGCCCGCACACGGTCACCGGCCGACGATGCGTCGCGAGCCAGCTGGAGATACTTGTCATAGATCTGGGACGCATTGCCGTTGATCTTAACCTCCGGACCATTGCTCTGATAGCTACGGTTCGCGGAATTGCCGGGCTTACGTCCTCGACCACGTTGACGCTTCATCTCGCCTAAATCCTGTTCAACAGCGATGCAAATCTTACTTCGGGCTTGGCGGTGCATTCGCAGGTGCAAGCCTGTGCGCTGATACCGTGGGGATCCATCGAATTGACCGGATAATGGCAAGTGGCTCATCCGGCCGCGCGAGACCCCCGGTACTGGCGCGATCCACTTGCCTTGGATCGGACCCTAGACTGCGAGGCCGGTCATTCCAAGCCCTTTTAGCCGTCAGCGGAATCCGCACGACCGGACCCGCGGCCAATGACCACCCGGTCCTGCCCGGCAAGGTCCGGCTTCACGCGTACATCCTGCAGGCCGGCCGCACGCGCCAGCGCACTGACACTCGCGCCCTGATCATAGCCGATCTCCAGCGCAAACAGGCCGTCCGGCCTGAGCAGGCGCGGCAAATCCGCGATGATGGGACGATAGGCGTCGAGCCCGTCCGCGCCGCCATCGAGCGCCAAAGCCGGCTCGTGATCGCGCACCTCCGGATCAAGTCCGGCGAGGACGTCGGAGACGATATAGGGCGGGTTGGAGACCAGGATATCGACCGAACCGTCGGCCAGCCCCTCTCCCCAGCGGCCTTGGGCAAGGCATGCCCGATTCGTCAGCTGGTAGCGGTCGATATTGCGGCCGGCGACGGCGAGCGCCGCCTCAGACAGGTCGACACCCAACCCGGTCCAGGCCGGCCGCTCGGACAAAAGGGCGAGCAGGATGGCGCCCGAACCGGTGCCGAGATCGACCAGGAAGGCCGCCTCCGGGCCTGCCTCGGCCAGCACAGCGTCGACAAGGGCTTCGGTATCGGCGCGCGGGGTCAGAACGTCCGGTGTCACAACGAGGTCCAGCGTCCAGAATGGCTGGCTGCCCAGAAGCTGGGACAGCGGCACACGCGCCAGCCGGCGCCAGGACAAGGCGGCCAGCTGCTCGGCCTGCTGCCAGGAAAAGAGCGCAGGATCGGCCAGTGCCTGGGCCAGGCTGGCGGGAGCCAGGACATGGTTGAGGAGAAAGCGCGCCTCGTCTGCTGCCTCATCAATACCGGCCGCCAGAAGACGGGCGACGAGGTCAGCCCGGATCTGCGCCAGGGCGAGACCCTGCCAAGCCTGCAGGAGCGGTTTGTGATCGGCCGTATCAAATCCCGACCGCGCCGCATCGACCAGCTTGTCAAAGGGCCCGGTCATGGCCGGCCTCAAGCGTTGTCTTCGAGTGCTGCGAGGCGAGCCGCCTGGTCTTCGGAGATCAGGGCGGTGACGACCTCGTCCAGACCGTCACCGGCAACAATGTCGTCGAGCTTGTATAGGGTCAGGTTGATGCGGTGGTCGGAGACCCGGCCCTGCGGATAGTTATAGGTGCGGATCCGCTCGGAGCGATCGCCGGAGCCGATCTGGCCCTTGCGTTCGGCGGCCCGCTCAGCGGCCGCGGCCTCACGCTGCATGTCGTAGAGCTTGGCCTTCAGCAATTCCTGGGCCCGGGCCCGGTTCTGGTGCTGGGACTTCTCCTGGCAGACCACCACAAGGCCGGTCGGGATATGGGTCATGCGCACGGCGCTGTCGGTCTTGTTGACGTGCTGGCCGCCTGCACCGGAGGCGCGCATTGTATCGACCCGGACCTCGCTCATATTGAGCTCGATATCGATATCTTCCGGCTGCGCCATGATCGCCACGGTCGCCGCCGAGGTGTGGATGCGGCCCTGACTCTCGGTTGCCGGCACGCGTTGCACACGGTGCACGCCGCTCTCGAATTTGAGGCGACCGAACACGCCATTGCCGGAGATTGCCGCGACCACTTCCTTGTAGCCGCCATGCTCACCCTCAGAGGCCGAGACCAGCTCCCATGTCCAGCCCTGGAGCTGGGCATAGCGCTGATACATGCCATAGAGATTGCCGGCGAAAATGGCGGCTTCATCGCCACCCGTCCCGGCCCGGATCTCGATCATGGCATTGGCGCTGTCGTCCTTGTCCTTGGGCAGCAGCATCAGGCTCATCGCGTGCTCAAGGTCGGGCAGGCGTTCCTTGAGCGCGTAATACTCCTCACGCGCCATGTCGGCCATCTCGGCGTCGCCCCCCTCCATCATCTCGGCAAGGTCGGCAAGCTCGGCGCGGGCCGCCTTCAGCGCATTGGCCTTTTCGGCCACGGGCTTCAGCTCGGCATGCTCCTTGGAGAGCTTGACGATTTCATCGGGATCGGCGGCGGCGCCCAGGCGGGCTTCCACCTGGTCGAACCGGTCGATCACTTGGGCGAGTCTGGCTTCGGGTGCGTGCATGTCGCTCCGTTAGCACCAAGCGCGGACGTTGAAAATCCTGAGCCGCTGTCACGGACGGGCTCAGGCCAGCACGGCCATCACGTTGCGCACGGCCATGATGATCAGCACGATCGAGCCCAGCGCGAAGACCAGAAAGCGCATCGGGATGAAGTTCCACAGGCACTGAATCAGTGAATGGACCACGCGGATCAGCACATAGGCCCAGGCCAGCATGATGTTGAACTCGTCCGAGACACCGACCAGGTGCGAGTAGAGCACCAGGGCGTAGAAGATGACCGGCTGCTCGTGCAGGTGATTGTAATTGTCCGCGATGCGCCGGACTTCCATCGGCAGCTTGTCCATCACCGACTTGTCTTTCGCGGTGGCGGGATCGATCCCGGCCTTCTGCATCGCCGGAATACGCGTCGCGTACATCCACAGCCACATCACCAGCGTCCAGCACACCAGCGCCAAAATCGGTGTCATCATTGATTGAAACATGGTCAGCCCTCCCCGGCCTCTTGCAGAGCCTATGACAGGTCGCAGGGAATTGGCGAGCGTTTTCAGTGACCCGGCCCACGGACGGTGCAGCCGGGCGGTGCCGCAAATCCGCCGATTTGCCTGCCAATTCCCGCCATGTGCTGGGTCTAGCCTCTTGCGGGTCGGGAGCAGACCGCGTTTTATGGGACAAAGTTCGAATACGCCGGATTTAACGATGGAATTTCACCGCACCAAGCGCCTTCCCCCTTATGTTTTCGAAGAAGTCAATCGCCTGAAGGCCAAATTGCGGGCCAATGGCGCTGACATCATCGATTTCGGCATGGGCAATCCGGACCTGCCGACACCGCCGCACATTCTCGCCAAGCTGCGGGAAACGACGGAGAAGCCGCGCGCCAACGGCTATTCCGCCTCGCGCGGTATCCCGGGCCTGCGCAAGGCCCAGGCTCGCTATTACAAGCGGCGCTTTGATGTCGATCTGGACCCGGACAGCGAGGTCATCGTGACGCTGGGTTCGAAGGAGGGCTTTGCCAACCTCGCCCAGGCGATCACCGCCCCCGGTGACGTCATCCTCGCCCCCTCGCCCTCCTATCCGATCCATACCTTCGGATTTCTGATTGCCGGCGGCACGATCCGCCATGTCCACGCCCCGTCGCCGGACGAGTATCTGCGCGGGCTGGAGCATGCGGCGTGTTACACCGTACCCAAACCGATAGCCGTGGTGGTGTGTTATCCCTCCAACCCCACCGCACAGACCGCCTCGCTGGACTTCTACAAGCGGGTGGTCGCCTTCGCCGAAGAGCACGACCTCTTCATCCTGTCCGACCTGGCCTATTCGGAGATCTATTTCGGTGACGAGCCGACCCCGTCCATGCTGCAGGTCGAAGGCGCCAAGGCGCGCACGATCGAGTTCACCTCGATGTCCAAGACCTACTCCATGGCCGGTTTCCGGGTCGGTTTCGCAACGGGTTCGCAGCGCCTGGTGAGCGCGCTCGCCCGCGTCAAATCCTATCTCGACTACGGTGCCTACACGCCGGTGCAGGTCGCCGCCTGTGCCGCACTCGACGGACCGCAGGACTGCGTTGACGAGACGCGAGCGATCTACAAGCACCGCCGCGATGTTCTGGTGGAGAGCTTTGGCCGGGCCGGCTGGCCGATTCCGTCGCCGGAAGCCTCTATGTTTGCTTGGGCACCCCTGCCGCGCGGCTGCGAGGAGATGGGCTCGCTCGAGTTTTCCAAAAAACTGATGGAAGAGGCCCACGTGGCGGTTGCGCCCGGCATCGGCTTTGGCGAGCATGGCGAGGGCTTCGTGCGCCTGGCCCTGGTCGAGAATGAGCAGCGTATCCGTCAGGCGGCGCGCGGCGTGGCGACATTCCTCAAATCCAGACAGCCGGCAATCCGGGCGGTCTGACCGCCCGGATCACGCTGTGCGTTCTGCCCGGTTGAGGGAGGATGCCGGGCAGTCCGGCATATTGGTCGTCAGAAGTAGTGACGGATCACGGTCGAGTGCGACCACAGGCCACCCGCCTTGGCGCGGCCACGACGGCGACGCATGCGGTCCTGCATGACCGTCCGGACTTCCTCGAGCGGCGGCTTGGGCGCCGCATCCTTTTTCGCCAGATCCTCACGGTGAGCGACGAAATCGGAATAGGCCTCAAGTTCAGGTGCCAGGCCAGCGGAGACCAGTTCGATCATGATTGCATCATCGATATAGCCAATGCCCGGCGTGGCATCGGGAATGAGGTCTTCCGGGTCCGCGAAATAGGCCAGCGCATTGAGCACACGCTCGCGGTCCTCGCCTTCCAGATTCCAGTCCGCGTCATCGAGCATGGCGACGAGCGGGCCGAGCTGACGCAGGCGGGTCTTGACGAATTCCGGCGGATTGGCGGCCAGGGCCTTGGCGATCATGTCCGCCACACCGGCCGTGATCCGGCTTTCATCCAGATCAGCCTGGTCGGCACGCGCCGTCTCGAGACGATCCCGGAAAAAGGCGAGATCGGTTTCAGACAGTTCGAACTCAACCTTGAGAGTCGGGGTGGACGCGTTGGTCATGATGATGTGGCACCTTCCTGTGGCCGTTGATTGATGACGACCTTGTCCCACACGGCCCGTCCAGCCAATAGCGGGAACAGACAAGCCCGCGTCCCGCGGGACGGACATCCGGTCCAGTCCGCCCGACCCCACGCCGAAGCCCGCCGGTTACCGCGCCTTAACCCTACCCACACTCTTCGCTCAGCCCTGGGCCTGCGAGGCGCTATCCTTGGGACATGAACATCGCCTTCAATACCGCCGTTTCAGGCATGCTGACCGCGCAATCCAACGCCGGGGAGGCTGCGCGCCAGCTGGTCAACAATGCCGCGAAGGGCGAGGACATCATCCAGTCCGTGGTCGCCCTGAAGAAGGCCGAGCAGGCCCAGTCGGCCTCGGCCCTGGTGGCGCGAACGGCAAGCGAGATGACGGACAGATTGCTGGACATCACGGTCTAGCCCGACTTCCGGTCGGTGGGTGGCCGGTGGGCGTCATCCCCCCTGTATCAGGCCCGCGATGGCCTGGCGTCCAAGCCGGGGGGATGACGAACCGGCTATCGGGACGATCCGTCCCACTCGCGGCAACAAGTCTCGCATTTTCCGGAGAACATGCCTAAATCGGGGTCATGACCCATACCGTGACCGTTGATATCGTTTCCGACCTCGTCTGCCCCTGGTGCTGGCTCGGGAAGCGCCATTGGGATGCGGCGCTCAAGCTGACGCCGAAGATCAAGGTGGAAACGATCTGGCGACCCTATCAGCTTGATCCGACGCTGGCCCGCGAAGGCCGACCCTACAAGGACTACATGCGCGAGAAATTCTCCGGCGCCGAAGCCTCGGGTCGCTGGAAAATGATGCGCGATCATCTCGAGCAGGCCGGACCGGCCGCCGGGATCGAGTTTCGCTTTGACGAGATCACCCAGCGCCCCAATACGCTCGATGCGCACCGGCTGATGAAATGGGCCGGCGGTCAGGGCAAGGCCGACGCGATGGCGGAGGCCCTGTTCGCGGCCTTCTTCTCGCAGGGCCGCAATATCGGTGATCGCGATACGCTGGCAGAGCTGGCGGGCGATGCCGGACTGGACCGCACCGTGACCGCAGACCTCCTGGCCACCGACCGCGACGAGAAAGCCGTCTGGGAAGAAGAGCTGTTCTATCGCAAGCTCGGCGTGTCGGGCGTGCCCACTTATATTTTCAACGGACGCTTTGCCGTGTCCGGCGCCCAGGAGCCGGCCGTACTGGCCGACGCCATCCGCCAGGCGACCAAGGAACCGGCAGAAACAGAATAGGCCCGGACAACCGGGCCGGTCAGACGGGGGAGACACCATGACCGCTATCGACGCCTTTGCACTCTACACCGGGATCAACGGGCTTTTGCTCATGGCTCTCGCCTTCAACGTCGTGCGCCACCGCCAGCGCGCCAAGGTCGGCTTCGGGACCGGCGGCGATGAAGCGCTCGAGCGGGCCTGCCGCGTTCACGGCAATGCCATCGAGTACGTCCCCGTCGGCCTGATCATTATCGGCGCGCTCGCCCTGTCCAGCGCCCCGATCCTGGTCGTGCACGGCATCGGCATCACGCTGACGCTCAGCCGGGTCCTGCATGCCTGGGGGTTGTCGACCTCGTCAGGGACCTCGTTTGGTCGTGCCGTCGGCACGTTGCTCACCTGGGTGGCGCTGATTGTCGGCTCGGGCTTCCTGATCTGGACGGCCATCAGTTGAGCCATTGCCCGGCGGGGCCTCGCGGGGCTATAGCGCTTGCATGACACAGACCTTCAAAGCCCCCGACCCCGCCGCCCTGCAAGAGATCGCAGCCGACCTTGTTGCCCGCGCGCTGAAAGCCGGCGCCGACAGCGCCGAAGCCTCGGTCGCCGAGTCGCGTGAAACCGAGCTCTCGGTGCGCGACGGCAAGCTGGAGGATATCGGCCGGTCGGAAACACTGGATGCGGGTCTGCGGGTCTTTGTCGGCAAGCGCCATGCCGGCGTCGCCTTCTCCGACCTGTCGGAAAAAGGACGCGACTTCACGATTGGCCGTGCCGTGACCATGGCCCGCGCTGCGCCGGAAGACCCCTATGCCGCGCTGGCAGACCCTGAGCGCCTGTGCAAGACACCGCCGGTGATCGACCAGTTCGAGGCCGGCGAATGGTCACCGGAAGAGCTCGAGGAAACGGCGCTCGCCATTGAGAACGCCGCCCGCGCCGTCGAAGGCGTGACCATGACCGACGCGGCCTTTGCCTCGTCCGGACAGGGCGCCGCCGCCTACGCCACCTCCACCGGCTTCAATGCCGGCTGGAAGAAGAGCGTCTTCGGCTATGGCGCCAGCGTGATCGCCGGCAAGGACGGCGCCATGGAGCGCGACTATGCCGCCACCAGCGCCCGCCGCCGCGCCGACCTGCGCGACCGCGTCGAGATCGGCCGCGAAGCCGGTGAACGGGCCGCCCGCCGGGTCGGACCGAAAAAGCTCGGCTCGGGCGTGATGCCGGTGGTCTTTGATCGCCGCGTCGCCACGACCTTTATCGGATCGCTGGCCGGGGCCATTTCCGGACCGGCCGTTGCCCGCGGCGTCTCCTTCCTGCGCGACAAGCTCGGCGAACAGATCTTTGCGCCGGGCATCACCGTGATTGACGATCCGCACCGGGCCTGGGGCCATGCCTCCTCACCCTTTGATGGTGAAGGCACGGTCAATCAGCGCAGCGCCATAATCGAGGATGGCCGACTGACCACCTGGTTCCTGAACTCCGCCGCCGCGCGCCAGCTCGACATGGCGCCGACCGGCCATGCCCGCCGCAATATGGGCGGCTCGCCCGGTGCCGGTCCGACCAATTTCCACATGGAAGCCGGTTCGACCAGCCGCGACGATCTGATTGGCGGGATCAAGGAGGGTGTCCTGGTCATGGAAATGTTCGGCCCGTCGCTGAATTCCAATACCGGTGACTGGTCGGTCGGGGTCTCCGGCTATCGCATCGCCGATGGCCAGATCGACCATCCGGTCAGCGAAATCACCGTCGCCGGCAATCTGATCGACATCTATGCCCGTCTCATTCCGGGCAGTGATCTGGAATTTCGGGGATCTGTTAACGCCCCCAGCGTATTTGTGGACGCCATGTCCATCGGCGGCCTCTAGGCCCGTCCCGGACAGCCCAACCCAAGGAGCCCGGCATGACCGAAACCAAGATCAACAACCAGCTGCTGCACCTCGTGATCGGTGGCGAGCTGGCCTGCGTCGACCCGCAGAACTGCGAATTCAAGGATCTCGACGCCGTCGACTTTGTCGGCGCATTCGGCAACTATGCCGAAGCCCGCGCGGCCTGGAAAGGCGCGGCCCAGCGCACGGTCGACAATGCCCATATGCGTTATTTCATCATCCACGCCCACAAGCTTCTCGATCCCTCGACCGAGAAGAAGGACGGCTAGGGTCCGACACGCGGCGTGACAGACCCGGCACACTCCGGCCCGGCGAACGCCGACGAGGCCAAACCGGCCTCGACCGCTGCGCTTGGCAAACGGCTGTGGCGTGACTGGCTGTGGCGGCGGCCCGGCCTTGTCGTGCTGGCCCTCATCCTGTCGGCCATCACGGCCGGGGCTGCGGCTTCCTATGCCGGTGTGATTGCCTGGACCTTCGACAAGCTGAATACCGGCGCCGCCGACTTCTTCCCGCTGGCCCCGCTGGCGGTCGTCGGTTTGGCAACAATTCGCGGCGTCAGCCTCTATCTGCAGACCGTGCAGACCAACCGGCTCGCGCTGAACGTGATGCAGGACCTGCAGAACGCCATGTTCGCCAAGCTGGTCCGGGCTGATTTCGCCCGGCTGCAGGCCGAGGGCACCGGCTCACTGGTCTCGCGCTTCACCAATGACATCACCCTGTTACGCGAGACGATCGTCCGTCTCTCCAACAACCTGATGCGCGACGTGCTGACCGTGATCATCACGATCGGCGTCATGTTGAGCCTCGACTGGATGCTGTCGCTGCTGATCCTGGTGGTCTATCCGATCGCCGCCTGGCCGGTGATCCGGATTGGCCAGCGCCTGCGCAAGACCTCATCACAGGCCCAGGCCCAGATGGGCGAGGTCACCAGCCAGCTCGAGGAAAGCTTCTCCGGCGCCCGCATGGTCAAGACCTATGGGCTTGAGGACTATGAGGGCGAGCGCGCGCGTCAATCCTTCGCCGACCGTCTGCGCTTCCTGCTGAAGATCACCGAGAACAAGGCCCGCGTCGATCCGATCCTCGAAGTGGTCGGCGGGCTGGCCTTTGCCGGACTGGTCGCCTTTGCTGGCTGGCGAATGCTGGAGGGCGAGACCTCGCTGGGCAATATCATCGGCGTTTTGACCGGGATCGGCGTGATCTCGCCGGCCATCCGGGCGCTCGGAACATTGAACGCCGTCGTCCAGGAAGGCTTTGCGGTCCTCGAGCGCGTTTTCGTCATACTCGACACCGATGAAACCGTGACCGCTGCACTGGATGCGCCGGCTCTTGAGGTCAAATCCGGCGCTCTGGCGCTCGCCGGTGTCAGCTTTGCCTATCCGGACGGGTCGGTTGCGCTGAGCGATATCACGCTGAAGGCCGAGCCGGGCCAGACCATCGCCCTCGTTGGCCCATCGGGCTCCGGCAAGTCGACCCTGCTCAATCTCCTGCCCCGCCTCTACGACGTCCAGTCGGGCTCGATCGCGATTGACGACACTGATATCCGGGCCGTGTCACTATCCTCGCTGCGCGCCACCATGGCGCTGGTCAGCCAGGATGTGACGCTGTTCGACGACAGTGTGCGTGCCAATATCGGTTTCGGGGACCTCGATGCCGACGGGGCCGCCATCATCGCCGCGGCCAAGGCCGCCGATGCGCATGACTTCATCATGGCACTGCCGGGTGGCTATGACAGTCCGGTTGGCCCGCGCGGCAGCAATCTGTCGGGCGGCCAGCGCCAGCGCCTGTCGATCGCCCGCGCGATCCTGAAGGATGCGCCGATCCTGCTGCTGGATGAAGCGACCAGCGCCCTCGACACGGAATCGGAGCAGCGTGTTCAGGCCGCCCTGGAACGCCTGTCGGAAGGTCGGACCAGTCTCGTGATCGCCCACCGATTGTCGACGGTGCGCCAGGCCGACTGGATCTATGTGCTTGATGGCGGTCGCATCGCCGAGGAAGGCCGCCATGACGATCTGGTCGCCCGCGACGGCCTCTATGCCCGGCTCTGCCGCATGCAGTTCGGCGCCTAGCGCCCGGGCCCTGTCGGCGGGTGATCAGGCCAGCTGAGCCTGCACATGTTCGCTGCGCCGACCCGCAGCCGGCAGGGTAACGGTAAATTTGGACCCCGCCCCCGGCGCGCTTTCAACGCGAATATCGCCGCCCATCAGCTCGGCCAGCTTCTTGGCGATAGCCAGGCCCAGGCCGGTACCGCCATTCTTGCGCTGAAGCACAGCCTCGCCCTGGCTGAAGGGCATGAAGATCCGGGTCATGAGATCACTATCCATGCCGATGCCGGTGTCACCGACCTCGAAAGTGACGTCGTGGGTGCGGTCGGCGGTCTGCGTCATCAGGCAGCGCACGCGGACCTCCCCGCGATCTGTGAACTTGACGGCGTTCGAAATCAGGTTGGACAGGATCTGACGGACACGGGCCGGGTCGCCGACCACTGCGCGCTCGGCGACCGGATCGATTTCCAGGTGCAGCTTCAACCCCTGCTCCATCGCCTTCATGCGATAGGGCCCCGCAACGGTCCGTACCAGCTCGGCCGGATTGAAGCTCGCCTGCTCGATCTCGAACCGGCCGGACTCAATGTTGGCGAGGTCGAGGATGTCGTTGAGAATGGCCAGCAGCGATTGTCCGGACGCCTCGATCAGGTTGACCATCTCGCGCTGGGACGGTTCCAGCTCCGTTGTGGCCAGCAGCGCCGACATGCCCAGAACGCCATTCATCGGTGTGCGCACTTCGTGGCTCATCGTTGCCAGGAAGCGCGACTTGGCCCGACTCGCCTCGGTCGCCTGCTGGCGCGCTTCGACGAGGTCATGAATATCCGTCATCGCGCCGACCATGCGAACCGGATCCCCCTCCGGGGTCCGGACCGCCTCGCCGCGCATGCGGAACCAGCGATGCAGACCGCCCACCACCTTCAGGCGGACGGTGAGGTCGAACGGTCGACCGGCGCGAAAGTGCGCGTTCAGGGCGGACTGGAAGCGCTTGCGGTCATCGCTGTGGATCAGCGCGGTGAAACTGTCTGCGGCGGCTGTGTATTCGCGGGGCTGATAACCCAGAAGTTCGCGGCCCCGGGCCGAGATGTAGATCTGGTCGGTCTCGAGGCAGAGATCGACGATACCGTCCGATGTCCCCCTCATCGCCAACTCGGCGCGGTCGCCGGATTCCGTGGCGAGGATCTCGCCGGTCAGCCGCCGGCGATAGTGATGAAAGACGGACAGGACTTCGTCAGCCAGATCGACCGGGCGCTTGAACATGGCGACCACAATCCCGACCGACTGGGCGCCGTTATAGAGCGGCATGCCGACATAGGCACGCATGCCCATTTCCTCGAGCATGAAGTCGCGCGGATAGCGTGCGGCAACGTGGTCCTCGAAAATGTCTGCGCCAGCCGCCATCACGTCCGAGCACGGCGTGCCCCGCAGTTCGTAGCAGTAATTGCCGACCAGTGCGCTGCCGCAGGAAACCTTGAGCGTGCGCATCCGCGAATGGGTGGCATCGATACGGGCAATGAAGACCCGGTCGGCGGCAAAAACCTCGGCGGTCTGCTTCACGAAGGCCTCGAGAAACGCCGGACCACATTCCCGGGACAACAGGAAATTGAGACGGTTCAACCGCTCCTGCGTGCAGTCCAGTCGTATGGCCAGATCCGGCATGTGCCCCTCTCCCTTCGCTCCCCCCGAGCCCGGGGCGCTGAACGTGGTTAACGAGGGTTAATGTGCCGCAATCCTGTGGCAGGAGTCGTCATATCTGATGAATCCGCTGGTCATAAAGAATCGACCCGGATTACTCGCGGCGAAGCAGCTTTTCCGTCAGCAGGTTGCCCCACCAGCTCGACATGAAGCCGGCCTGGACCGTATCCCGGTCATAGACGTTTTCGACCCAATCCATGAAGGCGATCGGGTTGGCTTCATTGTAGACCCGATAACATTCGAAGAAATAATCCAGCACCCCGGTCTTGCCGGCTTTGACGTGCAGGTATTTCAGCGACAAGTGCGTGATCGCCTCCTCATAGGGGAGGTTGAGCTTGGTCAGGGCGTAGAGGACGGAGATGATGCCGGCCCGGTCAGCGCCCGACTTGCAATGAATGAGGGCGGGATATTCGATCGTCTCGAAAATCTTCACGGCGCGCTGCATGCGATCGACATGGGGCGCCTCGCGTGAGCCGAAGGGCATGTCGATCATCTCGAGGCCAAAACGCTCGCAGGCCTCCTTCTCGAGATCGTAATAGCACACACCCGGCTGCGTACCGCGAATGTTGAGAATGGTCTTGAAACCGTCGGCCGCCAGCTGCTCCAGCCGCTCCGGCGAGGGCTGGTTGGCGCGCCACATGCCGCCGCCGACCTCGTGCATATTGTGGAATTTCTGGCGCAGGATCCCGTGATCCTTCCACAGATAATCTTTCCACGCGCGCTCGCGGTCCTTCGGATCATTCAGGTCATAGGGCATGCTGGGCCTTTCGTCTGGCAGCGCATTTAGGCCGGTCTCGCCCCTGACGCAACCGCGCGCCATGCTTGACCTTTTGCCCGGCGGAGGTGAGCTAGGGACCATCATGACGAAACGCCTGCTCTCCCGGCCCTGGGCCCAGGAAGTCCTCGCCTTCCTCGTCCTGCTCTATATCGAGCTGGTCCGACGCTCCATGCGCTGGGAATATCGCAACGCCGACTACGTGAATTCGGTCTGGGACGAGCGCAAGCCGATCCTGGGGTGCGTCTGGCATGGCCGCGTCCTGATGGCGCTGCATGGCTGGGCCCGCCAGAAGGACCGCATGGTCGCGCTGGCCTCGCGTTCCCGCGAAGGCGAAATCGGCCGCCGGCTGGCGCGCTGGTACAAGGTCGGTGTGGTGCGCGGCTCCTCACGGAATCCGAACAAGCCCGGGGCGGCCAAGGGCGGCGAGGCGGCCTATCGGGCCATGGTCAATCACCTCACGGCCGGCGGCTGCGGCGCGGTGACACCGGACGGACCGCGCGGGCCACGCATGCGGGCCGGCTTCGGCGCCATCCGCATGGCCCGCGATACCGGCGTCCCGATCCTGCCCTTCACCTGGTCCGCCCATCGCAAAACCGTGTTGCACAAGGCCTGGGACCACCATTGCCTGCCGCATTTCTTCACCCGCGGGATCATCATCTGGGGCGAGCCGATCCATGTCGCCAAAGGGGCCAGCCAGGCCGATCTGGAAGCGGCGCGGCTGAACCTGGAAAACCAGCTCAACGCCCTGACCCTCGAGGCCGACCAGGCTGTGGCGGGCGAAATTGTCCTGCCCGATGAGGCGCTGCGGCCGGGAACCGGCAAGATCCATGAAGACACGGCGGACAGCCCGGGGGCGTCCGCGTGAGCCTGCCGGCCTCGCTTCAGGTCTACCGCGCGCTCACCGGGCTCGCCGCCCCGCTCCTGCCCGTCATCCTGTCGCGGCGGGCCCGCGCCGGCAAGGAAGACCCGACCCGGCGCAATGAGCGCCTCGGCAGGCCGGCGATCAAGCGCCCCGATGGCACGCTGATCTGGCTGCACGGCGCCAGTGTCGGCGAAAGCCTGGTCCTCGCGACCCTGGTCGACAAGCTGGCCGCCCGCGACCCGGAACTGGAATTCCTCGTCACAACCGGGACCCTCACGTCCGCGGCCCTGATGGCGAAGCGGCTGCCGCCTCAGGCCAAGCATCAATATGTTCCCGTCGATACACCCGGCGCGGTGCGGCGCTTTCTCGACCACTGGCAACCTGATCTCGGCGTCTTCGCCGAATCCGAGCTCTGGCCCAACCTGCTGATCGAGGCCGGCAGGCGCGGCATTCCGATGGCCCTGGTCAATGCGCGGATGAATGCCGCCTCCCTCGCCGGCTGGCGCAAGCGCGGTGACAGTGTGCGGTCGCTGCTGGAAAGCTTCGAGTGGATCGGGGCAGCAGACACCCGCACCCGCGACGGGCTGGAGGACCTGACCGGCCGCGAGATCATCCTGGCCGGCAATCTCAAGCTGGAAGCCCGCCCGCTGGCGCCCGATGCCCGCGAGCTCTCGGCCCTGAAAGTCGCGCTTGCCGGTCGCCCGGTCTGGTTGGCCGCCTCAACGCATGATGGCGAGGACGACCTTGTCCTCGCCGCCCACGCGCTATTGCGCAAGACCCATCCCGGCGCGCTGCTGATCCTGGCACCGCGCCACCCCGAGCGGGGCGATGCTCTGGCGGGTCTGGTGCGCCAGCGCGGCTTCCATCACGCGCGGCGGTCAAGGGGCGAGGTCCCGGACGGCCAGGACACGGTCTGGCTCGCCGATACACTGGGTGAAATGGGTCTGTGGTTTGCCCTCGCACCGGCGGCCCTGATCGCCGGCAGCCTCAAGCCGGGCATTGGCGGTCACAACCCGATCGAGGCCAGCCAGGCCGGCGCCTGCGTCATCAGCGGCCCTCATGTCGACAGTTTCGACGATCTTTACACCGCCTATCGGCGTCACGGCGCCATGCTGGAAGTCGAGGATGCCGCCGGTCTCGCGGCCGCCGTCGAACAGGTCTGGCAGGCCAAGGCCCCGGGCAAGGCAAGCGCCGAACGCGCCATCAACGAAGCCTCCGGCGGCGCCCTTGAGACCACACTGTCGGCGCTCCGCGCCCTGCTCCACCCGGCCCGACCGGAGGGCGACGCAGCATGAAGGAACCGGCTTTCTGGCGCACCGATGGCGGTCGCGGGTCCGGCGCGCTGGCGCGGGCCTTGCTGGCGCCCCTGGGCTGGCTCCATGCCTTCGCGGTCGCCCGGCGCATCCGCAGGGCGAGCCCGGTCCGCATTGCCCCGAAAGTCGTCTGCATCGGTAATCTTACCGTTGGCGGCACCGGCAAGACCCCGGTGAGCCAGACCCTGATGCACCGTCTCTGCGACATGGGCCTGACCCCGGCCACCCTGTCGCGCGGTTATGGTGGACGCGAGCGAGGACCGCTGCGCGTCGACCCGCATGCCCACACCGCCGCCCAGGTCGGCGACGAGCCGCTGCTGCTGGCCCGCTCTGGCCAGGCCTGGATCGCGCGTGACCGCGCGGCGGGCGGCCAGGCGATCGAGGCGGCAGGCGGGGTCGATCTCGTGCTGATGGATGACGGCCACCAGAACCCCGACCTTCACAAGGATTGCTCGATCATTGTGGTCGACGGCCTGACCGGCTGGGGCCCTGGCACGATCTTCCCGGCCGGGCCGCTGCGGGAGCCGGTCAGGGCGGGGCTCGCCCGCGCCGATGCGGTAATCGTGATGATGCCCGATGCCAACACCCAGCCGGATTGGGCCGGTCTCGGCCTCGCCGATCTGCAAATCCCGGTCTTCCGGGCTTGGCTGGAACCTGTGGCACCACCGCCGGCCGACAAGCTGGTCGCCTTTGCCGGCATCGGCCGGCCGCAGAAATTCTTCGACGCGCTGGTCGCCGCCGGGGGCGATCTGGGCGAAGTCGCGGTCTATGGCGATCATCATGCCTTCACGGCCGGTGATCTGCGCCATCTCGATGCGCTGGCCGCCGCCCATGACGCGCAGCTGATCACGACCGAGAAGGACTGGGTGCGCCTGCCCGCCGACGCGCGCTCACGCATCACCGCCTGGCCGGTCCGCGCTGTCTTCGCCAATCCGGGGGCCCTGGATGGTCTGTTGCGCGACGTCGTGGACGCCGAAGCTCAGGATGGCTAAATCCGATCCATGATAGACGCCCAGCGCAATGCCTCGACCCTGACGCGGATCGGCTGGCGGTTCGAAGCCGCCGCCTGGGATGCCTATGCCGGCTGGTACAAGATCAAGGGGATCGACAAGGCCTCCGACGCCGCCGGTGCCTTGCTGCGCCAGCTCGGCCCACTGTTTCCGGTGCACAAGGTGGCCCGCATCAACATGCAGCGCTGCTTCCCCGAGGCCGCGGCGCCGGAGATCGAACGCCTGCTCGGCGCGATGTGGGAGAATTTCGGCCGTCTCGCCGGTGAGATGCCGCATCTGGGCGTCTTCTCCGGGCCCGAGTTCGACGAGCGCGTGGAGTTTATCGGTCGCGAAAAACTCGAAGCCCTGCGCGATGCCGGCCAACCGGCCGTCATCATCTCGATGCACCAGGCCAATTGGGAGATCGGTGCAGCCGCCCTCAGCCGGACCGGCCTGCCCTGCCACATCACCTATCGACCGGCCAATAACCCGCTGATCGACCGACGGATCACCGACATGCGCGTTGGCTACGGGGTCAAGACGCTGACCGCCAAGGGCGGCGATGGCGCCAAGGCACTGATGCAGGCGCTGAAGGCCGGCGAGGCGGTGGCGCTGATGAACGACCAGAAGATGAATGACGGGGTCGAGGCGCCCTTCTTCGGCCTGCCGTCAATGACCGCACCGGGCCCGACACGCCTCGCCATGCGCCATGGCTGCCCGCTCCTGCCCCTGTCGATCCGCCGCATGAGCGGAGCGCGCTTCCGGGTGGAAGTGCACGACCCCATCGAGATCTCGATCAATCCCGACAAGTCCGCCGCCATCATCGAGACGGTCACACGAATCAATCAATGGGTGGAAAGCGAAATCCGCCAGGCCCCGGAACAATGGTTCTGGGTCCATCGCCGCTGGGCTAAGTCGGTTTATAGGGGCTAGGTGGGGCTGGGGTGGTGTTTGGGGCGGCACACGCGCTGGCCCGCATTCCTCAGCCTAGTCGACGATAGGACGGCCACTCATGTTCTCTAGTATACTTATGCGACTGCGGGCACTTTTCAGTAGCTCGTACAGGTTTCATCTATCCGGGATGAAAGACGGTCCCGCTTATCTATACCTGCCAGACCACCCAAGTCGGGACGTCTCCGGTGTGGTGAGCAAGTCCATCAGAATTCGCGATCTTATCGGAGCATATGAGGGTGATGACGTGGTTCTGGATTTCGACTCGAAGGGGCGATTGATGGGAATAGACATCTTTTAAGGACACCGATGCAGCGGCGCTGATCCCCCTTATCCGTCGCTCCGCGACACCTTCTCCCAAGGGAGAAGGACGCTAGCGCCCGGCCTTAGCCCATCAAGTCTGGAGCCGAGACTTGGAATCCCGTCAGGGAAGTCGGTGTATGTCCCTGTTAATTCCCGCGCCTGCGCACACTCATCCATAAACCGCTTGCCGAGAGGTCGCCGTATCCGGTTCTTCAGGTCAAGGGCCGCACAGCGGCCGCTTCGCGGTTTCACCCTTGAGCTGAAGAACCGGATACGGCCTGCTGGCTGACAAGCGATCTATGGCTGATTGCGCGCGCGGCGCCCAGATCCGACTGAAGGCCGCGATCCCGGGAAAACAGGCAAAAAGCCGCCCACCTAGCGCAAGTCTGACAGGTCCAGATCGAGCAGGCTCTGTGGATCAACATAGAACTGGTTGCGCAGCTTTACCCGCCAGTCGAGATGCGAGCCGGTGGCCCGGCCGCCGGCGCCCATGGCACCGATGAGCTGGCCTTGCTCGACCACATCGCCGGCCGAAACCTCGACACCGGACAGGTGGAGGAAGGCCGAGACCAGGCCCTGGCCGTGATCGATGAAGATCAGACCGCCTTCGTAATACATGTCCGGCTCGGCCAGGGTGACCAGGCCGCCCGCGGGTGCATAGACCGGCGTGCCGACCTCATTGGCCCAGTCCAGCCCCCAGTGCGGGCTGCCTTCGTGGCCGTTATTATAGACCCGCGCCGAGCCATAGACGCCGGTCGTGATGCCCTCGGCGGGTGAGATGAACCCGTCGAGGAAGCCCTGCCCGTCCCAGACCGAGTTGAAAGCGTCCTGCTTTTGCGCGTATTCGCGCTGACGCCGCGGCAGGGTGGACGGGTCGGGCGTGACGGTCGCCTGCGGCACGCCGTCGACATGCTGGAGATTGTACTCGCGCTGGGTGATGAACCAGGTCGGGCTTTCATCGATCTGGTTGACGCTGTTGGCGACACCCGCCGTCGAGATCTCGAAGATCATTTCCTCGGGCGCATTGCGCGGAATACCGAGCACTGCGAAACCCTGCGCGTCAGCGATGGCGACACTCTGACCGAGATCAAGCCGGGTGCCCGGCTCGAACCGGCAGATGATGAGCGCACCCTGTTCCTGACGGCCGCGACATCCCATCGGGCCGGGTTCAGCCACGTCCCGCGCCTCCGGCGCATTCTGGGCGATCAGGTCACCGATCGGATCCGACGCATCATCGACCAGCGCTGTCGTGGATTGCAGGGCAAGGACGACGGCGAGACTGATCATTTGCCGGGCTCCGCGTTGAGTTCCAACCAGCGCTGCTTCGCAATCAGCACGTCGCGATAGGCTTCCTGCTCGTCGACATTCCAGTACCGCAGCTCATTCAGGTCGATCGGGTCACCGGTCACGGCGCAGCGCACAAAACGCCCCGCTTTCAGGATGATGAAATCGCTGTCGCCAAACTCGAGAATGGCCTCGCCCTGGAAATCTTTGTCGAAACTGAAATCACTCATATCCGTGTCTCTAGCAGTGTTTGCCGCCAAGCGGGAGGGTGGCGGGCATCAAAACAGCGTGCCCTGGCCCTCGGCCTGCGGCTTGCCGCGTGGCTTGGCTTTCGGCTTGGTCTTTTTCGGCAGGGCCGGGGTTTCCGGCGCCCGTTTGGGAGATTTGCGCTCGCCCTCGATCCGCGCGGCGCGTTCGCCATCGGCAAAGACCAGGTCGACACCGGCCCCCTCGATCAGCGACGCGCCGGAGCGCACCAGCTTGCCAGCCCGGTCGCGAACCAACACGAAGCCCCGCTTGAGGACGGACTGGTGCGACAGCGCCTCGAGGCGCGCCGACCAGTTATCAAGATCGCGAGCCCGGTCGCGGCGCACCCGGTCGGCGGCGGGCGCCAGCCGATCCGTGCGCTCGCGCAGCAGGTCGCACTTGTGACGCAGGTCGCGAGCCAGGGCGGCCGGCTTGAGGCCGGCGGCCATGACCATCAGGCGGCCGCGCTTTTCAGCCGTATGATTGAGCAGGGCCGGATCCAGCTTGTCGGCGACCATGTCGAAGCGCTGGCGCTTGAGTTCCATCAATGCCGCCGGTCGCGGCAGGGCCCGAGCCGCCGAGCGAAGCTCGGTCCGGCGACGCTCGATATGGCGTGACAGGGCGGCGACAAGGCGGCCGCCGAGCTGGTCATTATCGGCCTTGAGCTCGGCCCGGACCGGCACCGCCATCTCGGCCGCCCCGGTCGGAGTCGGCGCGCGGCGGTCGGAGGCGAAATCGATCAGCGTGGTATCGGTCTCGTGGCCAACCGCCGAGATCAACGGGATCTCGCTCTCCGCGGCGGCGCGGACGACGATCTCCTCGTTGAAGCCCCACAAGTCCTCGATCGAGCCGCCGCCACGGGCGACAATGATCACATCGGGACGCGGAATGCGGCCGCCCTCGGGCAGGGCATTGAAGCCACGAATGGCCTCGGCAATCTGGGCCGCCGCGCCGTCGCCCTGGACCAGAACCGGCCACAACAGGACGTGACGCGGGAAGCGGTCCTGCAGCCGGTGAAGGATATCGCGAATGACCGCGCCCGTGGGCGAGGTCACGACACCGATTGTGGTCGGCAGGAAGGGAATGGCTTTCTTCCGCGCGCTGTCGAACAGGCCCTCGGCCGCGAGCAGGCGCTTGCGTTCTTCGAGCAGCGCCATCAGCGCACCGGCGCCGGCCGGCTCCATGCTCTCGACGATGAGCTGGTATTGCGAACGCCCCGGATAGGTCGAGAGCCGACCCTCGATGATCACTTCCAGCCCCTCCTCGGGGCGGAAGCGGAATTTCTGCGCGGTGCCCTTCCAGGCAATCGAGGCGATGACCGCCTTGTCGTCCTTCACATCGAAATAGACATGGCCGGACTTGGCCACCACGACACGGCCGAGCTCGCCGCGCACCCGGACGTGGCCGAAGGCGTCCTCGACCGTGCGTTTGAGCGATCCGGCGAGCTCGGAGACCGTGAATTCGTGGATGTTTCCCGCGGGTGTGTTCATGGCGACTCTGGTAAATGGGATTGCGCGCCATCGCAACGGCCGGACAGACTCGCGATTGTCGGGCGATTGCGCTAGGCAAGGCCGTATATCGGCGCATCGGGATGCATTGAGGCTCACATGAAGATTCTGGTTGTTGGATCAGGCGGGCGCGAACACGCCCTGGTGTGGAAAATGGCCCAGAGCCCACTGGTCTCGACCCTCCTCGCGGCGCCCGGCAGCGCCGCCATTGGTGAACTCGCCACCTGCCATGACATCCCTGTCTCGGACCTCGACGGTCTGATCGATCTGGCTCGCAGCGAATCGGTGGATCTGGTGGTCATCGGCCCGGAGAACCCGCTCTGTGACGGGCTGGCCGACCGGCTGCGCCAGGCCGGCATCGCGACTTTCGGACCGTCAAAGCTGGCCGCGCGCCTGGAAGCCTCAAAGGCCTTTGCCAAGGATTTCTACGCCCGCCACAATGTGCCGTCAGCGCGCTATGGCACCTTCTCCAATGCCGGCGAGGCCAAGGCCTTCCTCGACCAGTTCAAGCCACCCTATGTGCTCAAGGCCGATGGCCTGGCGGCCGGCAAGGGTGTGGTCATCCTGTCGGACCGCGCCGAAGCCGAAGCCGAGATCGATGCCTTCCTGTCCGGCAAGTTCGGTGAAGCCTCCAAGACGCTGGTGATCGAGGAGTTCATGGAAGGCGAGGAAGTCTCGATCTTCGCCCTGTGTGACGGCAAGACCGTGCTCTATTGCGGCGCGGCACAGGATCACAAGCGGGTTGGCGAAGGCGATACCGGACCGAATACCGGCGGCATGGGCGCTTATTCCCCGGCCCCGATCGCCAAGCCCGCGCTGATCGAGACCGCGATGAAGACCATCATCCAGCCGGTCGCTGACGGTCTCGCCCGCGAAGGCTCGCCCTTCCAGGGCGTGCTGTTCGCCGGTCTGATGGTCACCGCGGACGGCCCCAAGGTGGTCGAGTTCAACATCCGCTTCGGCGACCCGGAATGCCAGGTCCTGATGATGCGGATCGAGGATGATCTGGTGCCCTATCTCCAGGCGACAGCGACCGGCCAGCTTGCCGACATGCCGCCGATCAGCTGGACGGCCGAGCCGGCCATCACCGTCGTGATGGCGGCCAATGGCTATCCAGAGGCCTACCAGAAGGGCAGCGTCATAGAGGGTGTCGATGCGGCCAACCGGATGGAAGGCGTCGTCGTCTTCGAGGCGGGAACCGGGCGCGATGCCGACAATGCCCGCATCGCCACCGGCGGCCGTGTGCTCAATGTGACGGCCAGCGGGGAAACCCTGCACTATGCCGTTGATCGCGCCTATGCGGCGGTCGACGAGATCGACTGGCCGGGCGGGTTCTGCCGCCGCGACATCGCCTGGCGCGCACTCAAGACCCACTAGCGCCAACCGCGCCCATCGTTTGACATCACCGGTCCGGTCAGCATCTTCTGACGCAAACACATGTTTGCGGGGAGGCAGACCTGATGCTCAAAACAGCCCTCACGGCGGTCGCGCTACTGGCGTCGACAACACTCGCCACATCGATCATGGCGCCCGGCGCCCTTGGCCAGGACGACAATGACACGCTGACCGTCATCCATGCCGGCTGGCTGCTGGCGGTCCCGGGCGAGGACCCGGCGATGGAGCAGTCCATCCTGATCCGGGGCGAACGGATCGAGAGCATCCAGGACGGCTATGTCAGCCCCGAGGGCGCCACCATCATCGACCTGAGCGATGATTATGTGATGCCCGGCTTCATCGACAGCCATGTCCACCTGCAATCGGAACTCGGCCCGGGCCGGCGCTTCAATACCTTCACCATGTCGGCGGCCGACCTGGCCTTTGACGGCGCGGTCAACGCCCGGACCACGCTGATGGCCGGCTTCACGACGGTGCAGGACGTCGGCGGCAATTTCGAAGCGTCTCTCGCCCTGCGCGATGCGATCAATGACGGCGATGTCGCCGGCCCGCGCATGCGGATTGCCGGCTCAGCCGTAACCCCGACCGGCGGTCATGCCGATATCAACGGCTTCTCGCTCGACGTGCTGCACATGTTTGCCAGCGAGACCGCCTGCAATGGGGAAGCGCAATGCCGCGAGGCCGTTCGCTCGCTGATCCGCGGCGGCGCCGACGTGATCAAGATCACCGCGACCGGCGGCGTGCTGTCGGACACGGCGGCTGGCGTCGAGCAGCAATTCTTCGATGACGAACTCGCCTCCATCGTCGAGGCCGCGCACATGATGGGTCGCCGGGTCACGGCGCACGCCCATGGCGCAACCGGCATCAATTCCTTCCTCGAAGCCGGTGGCGACTCGATCGAGCACGGGACCTATCTCGACCGCGACTCGATCCGCCTGATGCGGCGCAATGGCGCCTATCTGGTGCCGACCGTACTGGCCGGTGTCACCGTCGCCGAGCTGGCCGAAACCGCCGACTTCATGACCGACAACCAGCGCGCCAAGTCGCGCGAGGTCGGCCCGCTGATGCTGGAGATGGCCCGCCGGGCCCATGAGGGCGGCGTCACGATCGCCTTCGGCACCGATAGCGGTGTCTCGCAGCATGGCGTCAATGCGCGCGAATTCGAACTCTATGTCGAGGCCGGCCTGACACCGATGGAAGCCATCGTCACGGCGACCATCAATGCCTCGCGCCATGTCCAGATGGACGCGGATATCGGCACGATCGAGGCCGGCAAGTTTGCGGATATCGTCGCGGTCGACGGCAATCCGCTGGATAACATCTCGGAACTCCGGGATATCGATTTCGTGATGAAGGGCGGCGAGGTTTACCTGAACCCATGAGTGAGATTGACGACAGCTTCTCCGGTACCAAACCGGTCGTGGATGCGCTGGCCTTTGATGAGGCGGCGCTGGCCGAATGGATGACCGCCCATGTCGACGGGTTTGCCGGGCCGCTCAAGGTCGAGCAGTTCAAGGGCGGACAGTCCAACCCGACCTACAAGCTGGTCACGCCGGGCAAAGCCTATGTCCTGCGTCGCAAGCCGCCGGGCAAGCTGCTGCCCTCGGCCCACGCGGTTGATCGCGAATTCCGTGTCATGAAGGCCCTCGGTGGCCAGGGCTTCCCGGCCCCGGTCATGCACGGGCTTTGCATGGAGCGCGACGTCGTCGGGACCGAATTCTACATCATGGATTTCGTCGAGGGCCGGATCTTCTGGGACCCGCTCCTGCCCGACCTCGACAAGTCCGAACGCGGCGCCATCTACGACGCCTCCAACGCCACCCTTGCCCATTTGCACGGCATCGATGTCGAGGCCACCGGCCTCGCCGACTACGGCAAGCCGGGCAATTATTTCGAGCGCCAGATTGGTCGCTGGACCAAGCAATACCGGGCCGCCGAAACGACCACCGTGCCGGCGATGGACAAGCTGATCGAGTGGCTGCCGACCGCCGCGCCGGAGCAGGAGCGTGTCAGCGTGGTGCATGGCGATTACCGGCTCGACAATATGGTCTTCCACCCGACCGAGCCGCGCGTCATCGCCGTGCTCGACTGGGAGCTCTCGACCCTGGGCGATCCGCTGGCCGACTTCACCTATCAGCTGATGGGCTGGGTCATGCCACCGGAAATCCGCAATGGCTTGCTCGGCGTCGACATTGCCGCGCTCGGCATTCCGACCATCGAGCAATACACCCAGGCCTATTGCGAGCGGACCAACCGCTCGGGCATCCCGGCGCTGGATTTCTACTTCGCCTATAATGTGTTCCGCCTGACCTCGATCATCCAGGGCGTCTATGCCCGCTCGCTGCAGGGCAATGCCTCGAACGCGAAGGCGTCGGAGATGGGCGCAGCGGTCGAGCCGATGGCGGAAGCCGCGTGGGGATTTGCGAAGCAGGCAGGAGCGTAATCGGGCAGGTCTACGGGCGTTCCAAGAACCTTAGAGAGCCAAGCAAGGGCTTCGGTCGGTAGCGCTTGTGATCCGCCCGGGATCTTGCCAGCCTCCACACCGTAGACCCCGCCCCCCGATCAGCCGGACATGTTGATCGCGTCAATCCTCACGTCCGCGCTTGCGACGGGCCTCCTCGGCCATCGCCGCGCAGGTGACGACTGTGACCATCAACCCGAGGAAAACCCAAGCGGGCCAAAGGACGACTTGAATGCCTCCGATCATCGCGGCCCCTCCAGACGACCAAGGTAAAACGCGCAGACCCAGCTTACCACAAGCGACGCAGCGCCGGCGCAAAAGCTCCCCGGCCTGACAACCCCATCATCTGTGAAGAGCGACAGTCCGAAAGGCCCCAGTCCGACAGCCCGGCTTGACTGCTCCCAACTTCGCCAAAGAGCCGGGTTCGCTGTCAGTCCCGCCGGCCGCCACCGCACCAACCGGACAAAGACTGCGGCAAAAAGGCGTGTCATCCAATCAAGCCAATCACGCGTAGTCACACACGACATGCTCTGGTTGCGTTCCGCAATATCCCTCATCCCCTGTACCCCGCCCTCGCCCCCGACACCGCGGGCGATATAGTTCCGGTATGACCGCGGCCTTCCTGCTCCTCGCGACCTTCGCCACCGCCTTCATCTCAGGCGTGTTCGGCATGGCGGGCGGACTGATCCTGATGGGTGCGCTGGCGCTGGTCCTGCCGGTCGCGTCGGCCATGGTCGTGCATGGCATGATCCAGAGCGTGTCGAATGGCTGGCGCGCCGTGCTGCACATCAGCTGGATCGACTGGCGCGTCCTGGTCATCTACCTCGCCGGGTCGGCGCTGGCGGCGGCTGGACTGGCTTTTGCCAGTTTCGAGCTGTCCAAGGCCTGGCTGTTTATCCTCCTCGGCCTGGTTCCAGCCGTTGTCTGGCTGCCCAAACGCGTCCTGCACCTCGATGCCGACAAGCCCCACCATGCCGTCGCCTGCGGCTTTGTGGTCACCGGGCTCAATGTCGTGGCCGGTGTATCCGGACCGCTGCTCGACGTGTTCTTTGCCAACACCCTGAAGGATCGCCGGACCGTGGTCGCGACCAAGGCGGCCACCCAGGTGATCAGCCATGGCGTCAAGATTGCCTACTATATCCTGCCCGCGCTGGGATCACGGGACCTGCCCTCGCTGTACTGGCTGCTGGTCGCGGCCCCCCTCGCCATTCTGGGCACCACGGCCGGCGCGCGTTTCCTCGCCCTGATGAGCGATGTCCAGTTCCGCCAGTGGACGAAATGGATCGTCTCGGCGATCGGTCTTCTCTACGTGGTGAGGGGTGTGCTTCTTCTGACCGGAGCTTCGGCATGATTATCACCCCCGTCATTCGCGAGGACGCGATCGTTCGCCTCGAACCGCTAACCGCGCATCACCGTGAGGAATTGCGCCCGCTCGCCGACGAGGCCGAGCTCTGGGCCCTCACCTCGCTGCGTGGCGATGGCGGGCATTTCGACGCCTGGTTCGATCTCATGCTGGCCAATACGCAGTCGGCTGCCCAGATCAGTCATCTGGTCCGGCGCCAGAGCGATGGCGCCGCAGTCGGGCATTCGGCCTATCTGGTCATCACCCCGGAGCACAAGCGGCTGGAGATCGGCTGGACCTGGTATCGGGCAGACGCACGCGGCACCCGGATCAATCCCGCTGCCAAACGCCTGCTGCTCGGCGGTGCCTTCGAGGCTGGCGCAGAGCGGGTCGAGTTGAAGACCCACCATCTCAACACGCGCTCGCAAGCTGCGATGACCAAGATGGGCGCGACCCGCGAGGGCACCTTGCGCCACCACCTCCTGTGCTGGACAGGCGAATGGCGGGATACGGTCTTCTTCTCGGTCTTGCGGGATGAATGGCCGACGGTCAAAGCCGGCCTGGATGCGCGACTGGCCTAGCTTCCAGGCCTAGCCGGCTAGACAGCTGTCATTAAGCCCGGCGATCCGGCCACCGCGGATCTCGATCTCGACCTGACCAGCACGCGCGGCATCGGTGGCGTAGACCAGCAGATCGGCGGGGGAGCCGGCCGACAGGATGGCGGTCCGGCCGCGGCTCGATGCCGTCGACGTGCGGATATAGATCGCACCGGCTGCAGCAGCGGTCTGGACGCCGGGCCGAACGATCGCACCGGGACGGTCCAGTTCCACCAGAGCCTGTCCGGTTTCCAGCTCGATTTCCGAGCCGATTGCCGAGATCCGGCCCTGCTCGATCAGAATGTCCTGATCATCCCACTCACCGGAGCCGTCAATGATGGTGACGTCGCGCAGCAGGATGGAGGCCTCGCGGCAGACGGCGGTCTCGGCCTGCGCCAAACCACCGACAAGGGTGGCCAGGGCGAGAACGAACGACGATGTGATCAGTGCACGACGCATGAGGCGCTCCGCTTGGATGGCTCCTCTTCGTCCGCGCCCCGCGGCAACTCAAGACAAGGTTTTATGACAAATTGGCATGAACCCGAATTATCGAAATGCACTCAGACCGGGCGCTGGCTCCCTGCCTTCGCCTTGCGCCGTTCACGGAAGAAATCCTTGAGCAGGATCGCGCCCTCATCGGCCAGCACACCCGAGACCACGTCCGGCCGCCAATGACAGGTCGGCTGGTCAAAGAATCGGGGACCGCTGATCACCGCCCCGCCTTTCGGGTCACTGGCGCCGAAGACCAGTCGACCGATCCGGGCATGGCTGATTGCCCCGGCACACATGGCGCAGGGCTCCAGCGTGACATAAAGTTCCAGACCGGTAAGCCGGTAATTGCCGAGCTTTTGCGCGGCCTCGCGCAGGGCCAGGATCTCGGCATGGGCGGTCGGATCATGACCGGCAATCGGACGGTTGTGTGCCTGCGCGATAATGCTATCCGTAGCCGGATCGACGATCAGCGCCCCGATCGGCGCCTCGCCCGCCTCAGCGGCGGCCTGCGCCAGGCGTAGCGCCGTCGTCATAAAACGTGTATCGCGCGGGTTCGTCATACTGCGCGCGATAGAGCGCCGCATCGAAAGGGTCAAGCGTGACCGGGACTGCCGACACTTCAGAACGCATCGCCAAATTCCTCGCCCGCGCCGGCGTGGCCTCCCGCCGTGAGGTCGAGCGGATGATCGAGGATGGCCGCATCAAGGTCGACGGCAAGACACTCGACACGCCGGCCTTCAAGGTCACCGGGACGGAAGTGATCGAGGTCGATGGCAAACGGATAGACCCGCCGGCCGCGACCAAGCTGTGGCGCTATCACAAGCCGGACGGTCTGGTGACCACCCACGCCGACCCGGAAGGCCGCGAGACGGTGTTTGACGCCATCCCCAAGGATATCGGCCGAGTGATCTCGATCGGCCGCCTTGATCTGACGTCGGAAGGCCTTTTGCTGCTGACCAATGACGGCGCCCTCGCCCGCGCCCTTGAACTGCCCTCGACCGGCTGGACGCGCCGCTATCGCGCCCGCGCCTTCGGCTCGATCTCCGAGAGCGCGCTCAAGATCCTGCGCGCCGGGGTCACCGTTGAAGGCCTCAAATACGGGCCCATGGAAGTGGAAGTGGAGCGCGAGACGGGGTCGAATATCTGGCTCGAAATCGGTATCCGCGAAGGCAAGAACCGAGAGGTCCGCAAGGCGCTCGACGCCGTCGGCCTGCGCGTCAACCGCCTGATCCGCATCGCCTACGGTCCTTTCCAGCTCGGCCAGCTGGAAAAGGGCGAGATCAAGTCGGTGCCGTCCCGCGTGCTGCACGACCAGTGCGGCCACCTGATCGAGATGGGCGAAACCCCGACCGGTCAGGCCATCGCCAAGCCGCGCACACCCAGCCGACCGCCGCGCAAGGCGCCGGGCCGCCCCGGCGCCAAGCCGGGCCAGCGCGCCATGGGGGGACCGGGCCAGCCGGGCCTCCCCAAGCGCGAGGTTGATGACAGCCTGATCGAGGACGCCCGCAAAGGGCGTCCGCTGGACGCCAAATCCACCCGCGCGCGCCGCGACAAGGATGGCAAGCCGACCGCCAAGGCGGCACCGCGCCCAAGCGGTCCGGGAAGCAGCCGGACCGCTGGTCAGCCCGGTGGCGCGCGCAGTGATGCACCGCGGACAGGCGGCCCTCGTGGCGATGGACCAAGAACCGGAGGCCCCCGCACAGGCGGCCCGCGCACCGGGGCTCCCCGTACCGGTGGCCCCCGGACGGGCGGCCCCCGCAATGGCGGCTCAGGCCCGGGTGGTCCGCGCAAGCCGGGCGGACGGAGCTAGTCCGGCATGCGCATTGTCGGCGGCAAGTATCGCAATCGCGCCATCGTCGCCCCGAAGGGCAAATCGACCCGTCCGACCTCGGACCGGGCCCGCGAGAACATGTTCAATGTGATCGAGCATGCCGACTGGTGTCCGCCGATCAAAGGCGCCCGGGTCGCCGACATCTATGCCGGCTCCGGCGCGCTCGGTCTGGAAGCGATGTCGCGCGGCGCCGCCTTCTGCCTCTTCATCGAGATGGCCGCCGAGGCCCGCGGCGCGATCCGCGACAATATCGATGTCCTGCAACTGTTCGGACATACCCGCCTGCACCGGCGCGACGCCACCCAGCTGGGCGACAAGCCATCCAATCTCGGCGACCCCTTCACCCTGGTCTTCCTCGACCCGCCCTACGGCTTCGGCCTCGGCCCCAAGACGCTGAGCAAGCTGCTCGAAGGCAACTGGGTCAGCGAGGACGCAGTGGCCGTGCTGGAAGTCGGCGCCGATGAAGAGCCGGTCACGCCGGGCTGGGTCCGTCAGGTTGTCAAGGAATATGGTGCGGCCAAGGTCTTGTTCCTGACGCGCGACCATCCCGGAATGACCAGCCCCGACTGACAGTTTGAACAGTTCACATGCGCCTGACATTAGCAATTTGTATAAATTATTATCGGCAAATGGGCGTGTGATCGGTAACAGGCGTTTCCGGTCGGGAGCTGACCATGAGCAATTCACATCAAAAAGTTCAAGATCTGTCGAAACTGGCCGCCACCGGGTCAACATCGCGGGTCATCAATCTCAACGAGATTCACAAGCGTCACAGCAACAAGAGCGGCTATCAGAATGCGCCGCTTTTCCACAACACCCGGCTCAATGAAGCCCTGATCGTCAAGCACACCCTGCGTCCCCACGAACGCGAGCTGGTGCTGGACAACCGCGTGGTTGTGACCAAGGTCATCATTCCCATTTCGCGCGATAACCTGAGACTGGGCGGCTATTCGTTTTTCTGTGAACAGCAAAACAAGCAAGAAGCCCTCGAACTGGTTTTCTCGCGGAATGATGCGCCCGAGAACGTCGAGCGCGACCTCGACGTTCTCAATGAAATCTCGCGCATGCCCTCGTTTGACCCCTACCTGCTGAGGGAGCGCCTGCGCGCCTTCGGGGTCGAGGCCGACCGGGTCTATTTCGATATCAGCGACTCCGATCTCGCCCTGATCGAGAAATTCGTCTCGACGGAAATCTCGCAACTGGTGGAGCGGGCCTATGACTTCAAGTCGATCGACTCCGCCACCGTCTCGAGAAAGCTGGCCAAGATCGTCCTCTCCAACGAGAACTCCGAAAAGCTCAATCCGATTCGCGATGCCCTCAAACTCGGCAATGAGAATTACGAGCAGGGAATGTTCGGCTGGAAAGGCATTCTCTATTACAAGTGGCAATACAAGAACATCCTGCGGACCGCAGCGACCCATCTGACCCGGATGCAGGACGTGAAGTTCGTCGGGACCAGCACCTCGGATACCCGATATCTCCAGCACAAACTGGGCCACATCATCACGGAGTCGAAGCGGCGCCTGTCACGCACAGCCTCTCATATCGAGAGATACAACAAGTCGTTTCAGGATTTTACGCTCAACAACAATGTCGAGTCCTTCCGCGGCATGATCCTGAATGCGCCGGACATTTTCAAAGTCATCGGCGAGGACCTGTCCACGGTCCAGCACATCTGTTCCCTGTGGGGCTTTCAGCAACCCCGGAGCAAGCCGAATCAGATCGAAGCCGAAGACGCCTTCGCGATCCTAAACGAATTCTCGATCGCGCTGGGTGAGGCGCTCTGAGGCGGGGAGCGGCCCGGCCGCACGCTGAAGCATAGCTCAACAAACTCAGGCACATGAATGGCCTGCAGCCCGCTTCCCCCTTGCGTCCCTGTAGATCGGTCCTACCTGTCCAGAAGCAGCAGCAACCCATGGAGGACACGACATGCGCGTGGCCGACCTGGTTTTGGACATCCTGGCTGCCCATGGCGTGCGGCAGGTTTACGGCGTCCCCGGCGACGCCATCAATGACTTCACCTTCGCCCTGCAGAACCGCGACGACATGGAATTCGTCATGGTCCGACACGAGGAGGCCGGCGCCTTCATGGCCTCGGCCCAAGCCAAGCTAACCGGACGCATGACCGCCTGCATGGGCACGTCCGGCCCCGGTGCGATCCACCTGTTGAACGGACTCTACGACGCCAAAATGGATCATGCCCCGGTGATCGCCATTACCGGCCAGGCCGCGACCCGGTTTGTCGGCACCGAATATCACCAGGAAGTCGCGCTCGAACGCCTTTTCTCCGATGTCGCGGAGTATACCCGCACCATCATGACGCCGGACCAGTTGCCCGAGGTCATGCTGGAAGCCTGCCGTGCGGCACTGGCCGGCCCCGGCGTCGGGCACATCGCCGTGCCGACCGATATATCCGGACGCAGCGTGTCCACCAGCCGGACCACCTATAACATGCAGGCCTCGAACGCCTCGTCCATGCCCTGCCCGGAGGCGATGGAGGCCGCGGTCAAGGTGATCGACGGGTCCAGCAAGGTCGCCATCCTGGCCGGGATCGGTTGTGCCGGTGCGCGCGAGGAATTGCTCGCCCTGTCCCACCACCTCGGAGCGCCGATCATCCGCTCGCTGCGGTCGAAGGACGTGATCGACGAGGATATCGAGGCCTGTATCGGCGGGCTCGGCCTGCTCGGCTCGGCACCTGGCAGCGCCGCCATGGCGCAGTGCGACTGCCTCATCATGGCCGGGACAGACTTTCCCTATGTCGACTTCTTCCCTGACGATGCCAAGATCATCCAGATCGAGAACGCCCCCGCCCGCATGGGTCGACGCGCTGCGGTCGATGCGCCCTTGCCGGGCCATTGCAAGCCGGCCCTGAAGGCATTGCTGACCGGCACCGAGGCCAAATCATCGCGCAAATTCTACGACCAGATGCAGGCGGAAAAGGCGAGCTGGAACCGCGACCAGGACAAGCGGCGCGCGTCGGATGCCAAGCCAATCGCCCCGGAACGGGTGATGAGCGAGATCAATCGCGCGGCACCGGACAACACGGTCTACACCATCGACACCGGCACCTCGACCGCCTGGGCCGCGCGCCACCTGATCGTCGGGCCTGACCAGCGCTTCACCCTGTCCGGCGCCCTGGCCAGCATGGCCTTTGCCCCGTCCGGCGCGATCGGTGCCAAATTCGCCTATCCCGACCGCCCGGTCTGCGCGATTTCCGGCGATGGCGGCTTCGCCATGCTGATGTCGGGTTTCGTCACCGCCATCCGCTATGACAAGCCGGTCGTCAATGTTGTGCTGAACAATGGCAAGCTCGGCTTCATCGCCATGGAACAGGAAGCCAAGGGCCTGCCCGAGCATTCCGTGGCGCTGGATAATCCCGACTTCGTGGCCTTCGCACGGGCCTGCGGCGGCCACGGCATCCGTGTCGAAGACCCGGCCGACCTCGCCGACGCTTTGAAAGACGCCTTCGCGCATCCCAAGGCAAGTGTGGTGGAGGTCATGGTCGACCCGCAGGCCCTGATCATGCCGCCCAAGATCTCTGCCGAACAGGCCGTGAAATTCGGCATAGCCAAGGCGCGGGAATTTCTGGGCTGAGATCGATCCGGCGGGCTGCAGCCGCCCCCGCCCTTGCGGAAGACGGGGCCAGACCGGCCGGGTGAGCGGCATCCCTAGCGCCGCCCGAACAGCCGCTCGATATCGCTCAGTTTCAGCTCCACATAGGTGGGGCGGCCGTGATTGCACTGGCCGGAATGCGGGGTGGCTTCCATCTCGCGCAACAGGGCATTCATTTCCTCGCCGGTGAGTCGGCGGCCGGAGCGGACCGAGCCGTGGCAGGCCATGGTGCCGACGACATCTTCCAGCTTTTCCTTCAGTGACAGCGCCTGGTCATACTCGGCGAGATCATCGGCGAGATCGCGTATCAGGCCCTGCACATCGAGCTTCCTGAGCAGGGACGGCGTCTCGCGCACCGCGATGGCGCCCTGTCCGAAGGCCTCGATCACCAGGCCGAGCTCTTCAAGCTCACCGGTCCGGTCGAGCAGGCGACGGGCCTCGGCCTCGTCGAGATTGACGATCTCCGGCACCAGAAGGCGCTGACGCTGGACCCCGGTCTCGGCGATCATCTTTTTCATGCGCTCATAGACGAGGCGTTCGTGGGCGGCGTGCTGGTCGACGATCACGATCCCGTCGGCTGTCTGGGCGACGACATAGGTCTCGTGCAGCTGGGCCCGGGCGACCCCGAGCGGCCAGTCCGGCGGCGGTGGGGCCGAGGCTTGCTGGTCCGGCGCAAAGCCCTGGGCCGGGCTCTCACCAAAGCCTGCCCCGTAGCGGGTCTGATCCGGTTCCACGCGGGCCGACATGCCGGGATCGAAGACCCGGTCCTGGACCGGTTCGGACGGCGGCCTCGGGCCCCCCCAGGCGGCGAGGCTGGCGGTGTGGGACTGATAGCCGCCGGGCGGTGGGGTCGGCGCCTGGTAGCCCTCGGGCCGCACGCGGCCGAGTGCATAGCCGGCGACCGTGGTCGAGGCGCGGTGCCCGGCGCCGGCCAGCGCATGGCGCAGCGAGCCGACGATCAACCCGCGCACACCGCCGGCGTCACGAAAGCGCACCTCAGCCTTGGCCGGGTGGACATTGACGTCAACCTGACCGGTCGGCAGCTCGATATTGAGCGCCACCACCGGGTGGCGGTCACGGGCGAGAAAGTCCTGATAGGCACCGCGCACCGCGCCGCCCAGCAGCTTGTCGCGGACCGGGCGGCCATTGACGAAGAGATACTGGTGCATGGACGAGCCGCGCGAATAGGTCGGCAGGCTGGCAAAGCCGAAAATGCGGACACCGTCGCGGGTCTGGTCGACCTCAAGGGCATTCTCGCCGAAGTCCGAACCCAGGATGGCGGACATGCGAGCGATGCGGGCGTCGGCCCCCTCGCCACGCTCGGCCGCCACCGACATGCGCTTGCGGCCGTCCAGGGTGAGAAAGAAACCGACATCGGGGCGCGACATGGCCATGCGCTTGACGACATCGGTGATGCCGAGATTTTCCGAGCGCTCGGACTTGAGGAATTTCAGGCGGGCCGGGGTCGCATAGAACAGGTCACGCACCTCGATCCGCGTGCCGCCGCGGCCCAGCGGCGCGGCCGGTGCGATGCCATTCGTCTTGCCGCCCTCGACCAGGATCGCCCAGGCATCACCGGCCCCCTTCGCCTGCGTGGTGATGGACAGGCGCGCGATCGAGCCGATCGAGGGCAAGGCCTCGCCACGAAAGCCCATGGTGGAGATGTTCAGGAGATCGTCCTGCCCGTCCTCGCCGATCGGCAGTTTCGAGGTGGCGTGGCGCTCGATACAAAGCTCGAGCTCTTCCGGGCTCATCCCCTTGCCATCATCCTCGATCAGGAGACGGACCAGGCCGCCGCCCTCGGCGGTGATATCGATCCGGCGAGCCCCGGCGTCGAGCGCATTCTCGGCCAGTTCCTTGACGACAGAGGCCGGCCGCTCGACGACTTCGCCGGCAGCTATACGGTTCACCGTTTCCGGGGGAAGACGTCGGATGATGGGTTGGGTCATGGCCAAAGACATGAGGCCAGCCTCATGGCTGGCCTCTAACGGGTCAAGTGTCTGGATCGTTCAAATGGACGTGCCGCTCGGCGCGCGCCCTAAAGACCCGGCAGCTTGGGCAGGAGACGACGATCACGCTCGATTTCCACATCGCCACCACCGGTGACGTTCTGGATGCGCTCCTGGGCCAGGGCCTCGGCTTCCGAATCGAGCGGGGTGGCATCGCCTTGCGGACGATAGGCGCCATCACGCCAGAACAGGACCTGGTCGGCAAAGCTGCGATTCTTGCGAACAACGCTGGCCATCTCGCCATCGATGATCGAGCGGATGAAGGGGTCGGCCGACCCACCACCGGCGCGGGCGACGAGAAGGGCTTCCGCGTCAGACCCTTCGAACTCACCCTGGGCGCCCAAGAGGGCGGCACGGGCTTGCTGGTCCGGGTAGATTTCTTCCGGGCGCGGCTCGCCGGGACGCGGCGGACGCAGATTGTATTCCGGCGGAACCGAGAGCGGCGCGATTGTGACCGTACGGAACTCGTCCGGCGTCGACCGCTCGGCGCCAAGAGCGCGCGAGACATTGCTGCAGCCGGACAGGGCGATAGCCGCGGTTGAGGCGACAAGTAGAGCAGTACGCATACGCATCTCTGTGAGACTCCGAATTTCTGTTGGCGGGAGTTTAACCCAAAGCGGGGCCATCACTCCACCCCGCAATCCACACCCTGTTCCGGACCTAGGTGCCGGCGGCGGGCTTGCGGTCATTGAGGAAGACATCGAGCACGATGGCCACCACGCCCAGATTGATGCCGACATCCGCGACGTTAAAGACGTAAGGGAAGTAAACGTCAGAAAAATTGAGGAAATCAACGACTGCGCCATAGAGGCCGCGATCAATCGCATTGCCCAGCGCGCCGCCAATGATGAAACCGAAAGCCACCCCCTGCAGGCGACGGGTGGCCCGGATCGGGCCGCGATTGAGCAGTCCGGCGATCAGACCGGCGGCGACCAGAACCGAGAAGGCGATCAGAATCGTCCGTCCGACCGGCCCGTCAGCGCCCAGAAGGCCAAAACTGACCCCCTTGTTCCAGACCATGGTCAGATCGAAGACCGGCGAGACCTCGATATGACCGCAGGTATTGGGCAGGGCCAGGCGCTCGGCGCCCTCGGCACGCTGATAGTCGAGGCACCCGGGCGGTGAGAAATTGAGTCCGGCCAGCACCCACCATTTGGTCAGCTGGTCGAGGACCAGGATGATCGCCGCAAGACCGAGGCCGAGCGCCGGCACCGGCGACGCGGCGAAGCGCCGCCGGATATCCGTGGCCCAATCAGGCATGCGTCGCGTCCCACCAGGCGACCGCATCGGCATCGCGCGGGCTCAGATCGGGATAGCGCTTGTCGGCGCCGATCTCGGTCGAGTATTTCCACGAGCGCGCACATTTGCGGCCATCGGCCCGGCCGGACACCACCGCGATGTCGGGCGTGTCATCGATCCGGAAGGCTGTGTCACTGGCCGCACCATCGACGAGATGGGCCTGGCTGGTGATGCTGAGCTCGGCCAGGAAGTCATCGACCTCACCCGTCGTCTCGGCTGCCAGGGCGGCCCGATAGGACGGGTCGGTGACATGGACATGCGGCGCGGCTTCAAGGCTCGAACCGATCCGCTTTTCACGACGCTCGACCTCGAGGGCCCCGTTCACCACCCGGCGCAGACGGCGGATGGTCCGCCAGTTCTCGGCCAGCGCCCCGTCATGCCAGTCGCCCGGCGTTTTCGGGAAGGTGCGCAGGTGCACGCTGTCGGTCTCGGACGGGAAGCGTGACAGCCAGGCCTCCTCCATGGTGAAGGGCATGATCGGCGCCAGCCAGGCGGTCAGGCGCATGAAGATCTCGTGCATCACCGTGCGGCAGGCCTTGCGACGATTATCGTCCGGCCGGTCGCAATAGAGGCTGTCCTTGCGGATATCGAGATAGAAGGCCGAAAGGTCGACAACGCAGAAATTGAACAGCGCCGCATAGACCTTCTTGAAGTCATAGCTCTCATAGCCTTCACGCACGACGATATCGAGCTCGTGCAGGCGATGCAGCATGAAGCGCTCGAGCGAGGGCATGCGATCATGCGGGACATGCTCGAGCGTCTCGTCATAGCCGTGCAGCGCGCCGAGCAGATAGCGCAGCGTGTTGCGCATCTTGCGATAGGCATCGACCGAGGTCTGCAGGATCTCCTCGGAGATACGCAGATCGTCGGTGAAGTCCTGTGCGGCTGCCCACAGACGCAGGATCTCGATCCCGTACTTCTTGCCGATCTCGATCGGCGCAAGCGTGTTGCCGAGTGATTTCGACATCTTGCGGCCATCGCCCGCCATGACGAAACCGTGCGTCAGGACGGCGTCATAGGGCGCACGACCACGCGTCCCGGCACTTTCCAGAAGCGAGGACTGGAACCAGCCACGGTGCTGGTCCGAGCCTTCCAGATAGAGGTCGGCCGGCCATTTCTGGTCAGCGCGCGGCTCCAGCGCGAAGGCGTGGGTACAGCCACTGTCGAACCAGACATCGAGGATGTCGGTGACCTTGTCATAGGCGTCGGCATCATACTCGGCGCCGAGGAAGTCGGCATTGGAGCGCTCGAACCAGGCATCGGCCCCGTCCTGCGCCACAGCGTCGATGATCCGCTCATTGACCTTCGGGTCATTGAGAACGCGGGTGCTGCCCTTCTCGACGAACATGGTCAGCGGCACACCCCAAGCGCGCTGACGCGAGATCAGCCAGTCGGGACGCTGCTCGACCATGGAGCGGATCCGGTTCTCGGCGATCTTGGGCGTGAAATTGGTCTCGGTGATCCCCTTCAGGGCCTTCTCGCGCAGCGTACCGCCCGACTTCATCGGCCGGTCGATGGCGACGAACCATTGTGGCGTGTTGCGGAAGATGACCGGCGCCTTGGAGCGCCAGGAGTGCGGATAGGAGTGTTCGAGACGGCCGCGTGCGAGCAGTTTGCCCTGCACGATCAGCTCGTCCATCACAGCCTTGTTGGCCGGCCCGTCCTGGCCCTGCTTCTTGCCATCCAGACGTATGATGTTGAGACCGGCAAAGACCGGCACATGCGGGAAATAGGCACCGTTCTCATCGACCATCTGCGGGACCGGGGCGTCCTTGTCGTGCCATTCCGGCGCCGACATCCAGGCCACATAGTCCTCGGCACCGTGGCTGGGCGCGGTGTGCACGAAGCCGGTGCCGGCATCGTCGGTGACATGTTCACCGGCCAGCAGCGGGACCGGATAATTCCAGTACCGGTCCAGCTCGGCGAGCGGGTGCGAGCACACGAAACCGGTCGGATCGATCGTGTCGACGCGCTCCCAATTCCCGATCATCGCCGCCTTGGCAGTCTCTTCCCACAGCGCGTCCGCTACCACGAGGAGGTCACCGGGCATCGCCCAGGGCCGGAACTCGCCGCCATCAACGCCGGTGACCTTGTAGAGGCCGTAGCTGATCTCGGGCGAATAACAGATCGCGCGATTGCCCGGGATGGTCCAGGGCGTGGTGGTCCAGATCACCACATGGGCGCCGATGCAGGAGCGCGGGATGGCAGTCCCGTCCTTGCGCACGCCGCGGATCGGAAAGCGCACGAAGATCGTGGTCGACACCTTGTCGTGATACTCGACCTCGGCCTCGGCCAGTGCGGTCTTCTCGACCGGCGACCACATTACCGGGGCGGAGCCACAATAGACCAGGCCCTGCTCAACGAAGGTGAGAAACTCGCGGACGATCGCCGACTCGGCCTCGAAAGCCATTGTGGTGTACGGATCATCCCACTCGCCATTGACGCCCAGGCGCTGGAACTCACTCGACTGGATGCCCACCCACTCGCTGGCATAGGTGCGGCATTCGGCGCGGAACTCCTTGACCGGAATGTCGTCCTTGTTGCGGCCCTTGGCGCGGAAGTTCTGCTCGACCTTCCACTCGATCGGCAGCCCGTGACAGTCCCAGCCCGGACGGTAGGGCGCATCAAAGCCGGCCATCTGCTTCGAGCGGACGACCATGTCCTTGAGGATCTTGTTCATGCCGGTGCCGATATGGATGTGCCCATTGGCATAGGGCGGCCCGTCATGCAGCACCCAGCGCTTGCGGCCTTTGCTGTCGGCACGGAGCTGCTTGTAGATGTCGAGCTTGGCCCAGCGCTCGAGCCATTCAGGCTCGCGCTGCGGCAGGCCGGCCCGCATCGGGAATTCGGTGGTCGGCAGGAAAAGCGTGTCTTTGTAGTCGCGAGCTGTGTCAGTCGCACCAGTCTTGGAGGGCGTGTCCGTCATCGGATCGGATCCTTGCGGTCTTTTATTGTCATGGGTTCAAGGCAGGACATGTCCCGGAACCGCCCACATCACACGCGGCGGCCCGGGCCGGTAATTCGCCCGATGGCGAGAGCAGCAGCTGGCGCTGCGGATCGTATGAACAGGGACATCGAGACCATGCTCCGCGTTTAACAGAGCCGGTCAGGCCGGTCCAGACAGACGGCTCAGCGCAGTCCGGGCGGCATTGGCGTCTGTCGCGATCTGGGCCTTGAGTGCATCGAGCCCGTCAAACCGCCGTTCCGAGCGCAGATGATCGAAGAACTCAACCTCCAGCGTGCGACCGTAAAGATCCCCGGACCAGTCCAGCAGGTGGACCTCGAGCAACTCGGTCGCGCCATCCACCGTCGGGCGCTTGCCGATATTGGCAACACCCGCGTGCGACGGGGTCTCACCATCGATCCCGACCCGGACGGCATAGACGCCATAATCGGGACGGACGAAATCACCCAGCGTCAGATTGGCGGTCGGGAAGCCGATCGTGCGACCGCGTTGATCGCCGCGCTGGACCAGCCCCTCGACAGTCCAGGGTGTCCCCAGCAGGGTCGCGGCCGCGGCCATGTCACCATCATGGATGGCCTTGCGGATCCGGGTCGATGAGACCTTGTCGGCGCCATTGCCGTGCAGTTCGGCGAAGGCGGTCGCGATCCCACGCTCGGCGCACAACTGCGCGAGCGCGTTCGTATCCCCGGCCCGGTCCGCGCCGAAGCGGAAGTCGTCACCGGTGACAATCCCGGCGATGCCCAGCCCATCGGCAAGCACATCAGCGACGAAGGCTGCGGGGGTCATCTTCGCCATCACCATCGAGAACGGCAGGACGTGCAGCTGCGTGACGCCCAGGCTTTCAAGAATGTGATTGCGGCGACGCTCGCTCATCAACCGGAAGGCCGGCGCATCCGGTGCGAAGAACCGGCGCGGATGGGGATCAAACAGGGCCGCCCCCAGGGGAGCGCCCAGTTCGCCGGCGAGGCCAGCCGCGAGCGCGATCACGTGACGATGCCCCATATGGACACCGTCAAAATTGCCCAGCGCAATGACAGCCCCGCGGCTATCCTGCGGCAATCCGCTATGGCCTCGCAGAACCTTCATGCGTGATCAGTCAGCCGTCTTGCGGTGACGCTTGCGAACCATGACCTCGGCTTCGGCTTGCATGGTCAGCTTGTCGCCGACATAGCAGGTGCAGTCCATGACGGCCTTGCGCGACTTCATGTCGACAGATTTGACCTCGACACGGGTGCGCACTTCGTCGCCGATCCGGGTCGGATGGAAGAAGCGCATGTTCAGGCCGAGAAAGATCGCACCCGGTCCGGGCAGCTGGTTTCCGAGCACGCCGGAAATATAGGATGCAACCAGAGCGCCGTGCGCAATTCGGCCGCGAAACGGCGTTGCGCGGGCGAATTCTTCGTCCATGTGGACCGGATTATAGTCCCCGGACACTTTCGCGAACATATCCAAATCGTCCTCAGTGACAGTTCTAACTGCCTCTGCGGAACGACCTATTTCCAATTCATCGAGGGCAATGCCGCGCACTTCGGACATGGGTGACTCCATCTTTCTACCCGCTTTAACCGATTTTTATCCGCGAATGTCTAGGGTCATGACTGAAGACAGCGGAACAAGCTGTCCTTGTGTAAACGCGCCGAGTGGATGGAGACTAAGCATGGCTGTCGATATGACGATGCCGATCCTGGTCGTGGACGACTACAAAACCATGATCCGCATTATTCGCAACCTGCTCAAGCAGATTGGGTTCGAAAATGTGGACGATGCCGCGGATGGCCAGGAGGCCTACGCGAAGATGCAGGAAAACAAGTACGGTCTGGTGATCTCAGACTGGAACATGGAGCCCATGACGGGCTACGAGCTCCTGCAGAAGGTTCGCGCTGACGAGAGCATGAAGGCGACGCCCTTCATCATGGTCACCGCGGAATCCAAGACCGAGAACGTGGTCGCTGCAAAGCGGGCGGGTGTAAACAACTACATCGTGAAGCCCTTCAACGCCGGAACTCTCAAATCGAAAATGGCCGCTGTTCTCGGCGACTTCTAGTCGTTTGATGAGCCGCCCTTTTCGTATTTGAGTCTGCAAAGGAAGGAGGGCCCCATGCCCGCCGCCAATGTTGCCGCGCAAGTCCGCACCTCCCTCGCCTCTCTGAAAGCGAGCGACCTGCAGGATGCCCAGATCATGGAAGTCCTCAAGCTGGCCCACCAGCTGACGGATACGATGAAGCTGTTCTTCAGCTCCCTCGACCAGTCGATCTGCCAGGAATTCAATTATATCGCGGACTATATCTCGCGGACCCGTGATGAGATCGCCGCCCTGCGGCCGAACGACATCAAGACCGAACGCATACCCTCTGCCGGCCAGGAACTCGAGGCTGTCGTCGGGGACACCGAACGGGCGACCGAGACGATCATGAGCGAGGCGGAAGCCGTGCTCTGCGACGATGAAGCCGACTATGATGCCTACCGGGCCAATGTCGAAGCCCGCATGATGACCATCATCGAGGCGTGCAGCTTCCAGGATCTCGCCGGTCAGCGTGTCTCGAAGGTCGTGACATCCCTGCGCCACGTGGAAAGCCGCGTGTCACGCTTCGCCGAAGTCATGGGCGTTCGCGATGCCGACCATGTGGCCGAAGAGAGCGCCGAGGAAAAGCGGGCCCGCGAGCTCTTGCTCAATGGCCCGGCGATCGGCGGACCGGAAACCAGCCAGGACGACATCGATGCGATGTTTACCGACGCGGCCCCGGTTTCCGATCTGGACCAGAACTCGATCGACTCCCTGTTCGACTAGTCGACCGACAAACTACCAGGTGAGCTGATCCGCGACATAGCGGGCCGACACACCATAATCCTTCAGCGCAGCGGCGGCTGTCTCGACATCGAGGCGGCCGCCGTTGAGCATGTCGCCGAGAATGCCGTCGGCAATGAAGAGGCAATCGACACCCGCCCGCATGGCCCCCTCGACATCAGTCTCCGGACCATCACCGATCGCCAGCACGCGCTCGAGCACCACCGTGTGGCCCTGCGCCTCGAGCGCCGCCTTCGCCAGCCTGTAGATCGGCTGGTGCGGCTTGCCGGCGACAATGCTGGTGCCACCCATCTGCCGATAGTGACGCGCGATGGCGCCGGCACAGACGATCAGCCGGTCGCCCGACTGGACGACGATGTCCGGATTGGCGCAAACCAGCTCGATCCCGCGCTCCAGGGCCCGAGCCAGGACCGCATCATAATCCTCAGGTCGGCCATTCTCGTAATCATCCGGACCGGTGCAGGTGATGAAGTCGGCCGCCTCGATATCGGTGAAGTCGAGATCGAGCCCGGCATAGAGGGCACCATCACTGGCGGGACCGATATTGAACGCCTTACCCGGGGTCCGCTTGAGCAATTCCTCATGGATGGCATCGCCCGAGGTAACCATGGCGTCGGTCGCACTCGAAGGCAGCCCCATCTGATCGAGAAAGTGCGCAAGGCTGGAACTGCGCCGCGGCGAGTTCGAGACCAGGCAGACCCGTCCCCCGCTCTGGCGGAATCGGATCAGCGCATCGACGGCTGCGGGCAACAAGTCGGTACCGTCTCGAATGACGCCCCAGACATCGCAATACAACGTGTCATAGCGGTCGCGAAGCGGGCCCAGCGTGGCGAGTTCGGGTAACATCACCTGCTTGAAGCAGGCCTGTGACAGCCGGTCAATGCGGCGTGTCGGCCGGCAGGCCGGGTCGCGGTGTGAACCGGTCAGGCCGACATCCGGGCAACATTGCCGCCGGTCTCGCGCGGGGCAACCTCCAGCATGTCGTCGCGCACAGGGCGCGGCTCGCCAAAGAGATGGCCCTGGCCGTAGGCCACATCCATTTCCAGCACTTCCACCACGGTCGCCTCATCCTCGATCTTGTCGACGATCAGTTCGATACCGTGACGTCCGAACAGGCCGGCCAGGTCTTCCGTGGCAATCGCACCCGCTTCGTAGCCGGCGATCGACTCGTAATTGTCGATGGCATCGAGCAGGCGGCGGCCACCGATCTTGGCAAAGCGAACGCCGGCCCGTTCCATCTCCGACAGGTCAAGCTCGACATGGGATATCTGGTCGATCGAGAAGCGGAACCCGAAATCAGCCATACGGGCCATGTTGCGGGCGGCGATGGCGTCGCGTTCCTCGAAGGCCTGCTGGGAGATCTCGAAGATCAGGGAGCTGGACAGGCTCTTGTTTTGACGGATGAAGTCGAGGAATTCCGGGAAGAAGGTCTCGTCCGCCAGGGAGTTGAGCGAGATATTGCAGAAGATCGCGACCTTGCGGTCCTGCCCGGTCAGGCGACGCACGATCTGCACGCAGCGGAACAGGAGGAGATTATCGACTTCGGCCATCAGGCCGGCTTCCTCGGCAGCCGACATGAAGGCCGCTGGCGCCAGCACGCGACCGGTCGCATCGCGCAGGCGGGTATAGCTTTCATAATAGGCCGTCCGGCGCTGCGGCAGGGTAACGATCGGCTGCAAATACAGGTCGACGCGGTTGGCGGCGAGCGCCTCGCGCACCGTGTCGATATCGGTCCGTGACGTGCTGGCGGCCTCGGGCGCGGCAGGCCGCGTCTGCACGCCGGCGGGACCGACGCGTCGGACCAGGTCCTCAAGCACCTTCACCTCGTGCACCAGCGCATTGTCGCGCTCCACCGATTCCGCACGCAGCTCGTCGGCGATCTCGTCAAGGCGCGCCTGGGCGGCTTCGAATTCCTCGGCGAGGGCCAGATTGGCAGCCTTGAGCTCGTGGATCTCGGTTTCCAGCACCCGTCGTTCCTGCCCGCGCGCCGCGGCCGAATGCGCCATGCCGGCGACGATGAAGACAATCGCCCCCATCATCCACGCATTTAGCGTCGGCATCAGGCCGAAGAACTCGAAGCCGATCGCAGCCACCGCGGCGACGGTGATGTAGGTCAGCAGGATCAAAATGTCGGATACGCGGGGCATGTGCGGCCTTCGAATCAGCGAATCGTCAGGTGTGCTTGAAGCTTAAGCTGTGTCGTCACCGGTTGTCGTTTGGTTAACGAAGGTAAACCCGACCCGCCCCTTTGGGGCCTAACAAGCTGATTTATAAGGTGATGCATAAATTAAAGCGGCCCGCCGATCCGGCGGGCCGCTCTCATTCGCAGTCAGAAACCCCTGGTATCAGGACGCAGCATGCGGCCGGATCAGGATTTCAACGCGACGGTTTTGCTGGCGACCCTGGGCCGTGTCGTTGGACGCGATCGGCGAGCGCTCCCCCATCCCGGCGATATAGAAGCGGTCGCGCAGGACACCCTGGCCGATCAGGTAATTGCCCACCGAAAGGGCCCGGCGCTCGGAGAGCTGCTGATTGTAGGCGTCTGCACCCACGGAGTCGGCATGGCCGACGATATCAACATAGGTCGCCGGGTAGCGGTTCAGCACCGTGCCGACATCAGACAGGATACCGTAGAACTGACCCTGGATATCGGCCGAGTTGGTGGCGAAGGTGACATCACCCGGCATGATCAGGCGAAGATCATTGCCTTCACGCCGCACACCGACGCCGCTGTCCGACAGGGCTTCGCGCATGGCGGCTTCCTGGCGGTCCATGTAATTGCCGACCGCACCCCCGGCGAGGGCGCCGATACCGGCCCCGATCAGGGCATTGGTCCGGCCTTCTTCGCTGTCATTGGTGTTGGTCAGATATCCCAGCGCCGCGCCTGCCGCGGCGCCCAGGAGGATGCCGCGACCGGTGTTGTTGGCCCGGGTTTCACCGGTGTACGGATCGGTGGTCGTGCACGCTGCCATGGACAGCGCCGCGACGGTAAGGACTGCAGTGCGGAGTTTCATTGAGGCTCCCTCTCGATAACGCAACTCTAAGCCTATCATATCGAACCAGATGATGGGCATGGCAATCTCCGATTTATGTTTTGCCAGATGAACGCAGGCTGACTGACCCCGGCCCTGCCCAAAAGTCCCCGGCTCGCCGGGCGGTCAGAGGCATCAATCCAATCAATATCTTCCATAATTAATATCGATTGGATTTATGGCCGATCAGCGCGTACAGGTTGAATCTTCAGACGGCAGACCTTCAGCGCCGGATCGACCTGTTACGGTGCCCTGCCCGAGCATGATCAGCTGCCCCGTCGGAATGCGGATACCTCCATTCCCACACGCGCACCGCGACACTCGGTGACGGGCGGCACCATTGGGGAGCCACCTTATGAGAACGCGCACCAAGTCTTTCCTGTTTACCTCCGCGGCAACGCTATCGCTCATCCTCGCGGCCTGTTCGTCGCCCGAGACCGGCAGCGATATGAGCGCCGACACAGAGGCTTCGACCGAGACCTACGCGGCAGCCGATGCGATGCCGGCCGCTGCGACACCGGATGCCCCGAGAACCAACGCCTTCTGGTGGCCTGAGCAGCTCGACCTGACCCAATTGCGGATGAACGAAACCACCCGCTCGAACCCGCTCGGGGAGGATTTCGACTATGCAGAAGCCTTCATGTCGCTCGATCTCGATGCCGTGAAGGTGCAGATCCGGGAGCTGATGACCACCTCGCAGGACTGGTGGCCGGCCGATTACGGGCATTACGGCCCCTTCTTCATCCGCATGGCCTGGCATAGCGCCGGCACCTATCGGACCTGGGATGGTCGCGGCGGCGCCGGTGGCGGCCAACAGCGTTTCGAACCGCTCAACAGCTGGCCGGACAATGGAAATCTCGACCGCGCCCGGCGACTGCTGTGGCCGATCAAGCAACAATATGGCGAAGCCATTTCCTGGGCCGATCTGATGATCCTGGCCGGCAATGTCGCGATGGAGGACATGGGCTTCCAGACCCTCGGTTTCGCCGGTGGCCGCGAGGACGACTGGCAGGCCGAGCTTGTCTATTGGGGCCCAGAAGCGGACATGCTGGCCAGCCAGCGCTATGACGAGAACGGTCAGCGCCTCGAGCGCCCGCTCGCGGCAGCCCAGATGGGCCTGATCTATGTCAATCCGGAAGGCCCCAACGGTGTCCCGGATCCGCTGCTGGCGGCCGCCGACATTCGCCGGACCTTCAACGCCATGGCCATGAATGACGAGGAGATTGTTGCCCTGATCGCCGGCGGTCACACCTTCGGCAAGGCCCATGGCGCACACGACCCGAATGAATGCACCGGACCGGAGCCGGCCGCTGCCGGCGTCGAGGCCCAGGGCCTGGGCTGGGAAAACTCCTGCGGCACCGGGAACGGCGCTGACACGGTCACCTCCGGCCTCGAAGGCGCCTGGACCTCGGCCCCAACGCGCTGGACCCACCAGTATCTGCAGAACCTGTACAATTTCGAATGGGTGCAGACACGCAGCCCGGCCGGCGCCATCCAGTGGGTCCCTGCCGACATCGAGGCGGCGATGATCGTTCCGGACGCCCACACGCCAGGCGAGTTCGAAACACCGATCATGTTCACCACCGACCTTGCCATGCGCGAAGATCCCGCTTTCCGCGAGATTTCGACCCGCTTTCTCGAGAATCCGGAAGAGTTCGAGGCGGCCTTCGCCCGCGCCTGGTTCAAGCTGACCCACCGCGACATGGGTCCGCGGGCCCGCTATCTCGGGGCCGATGTTCCGGCGGTCGAGCTGCTGTGGCAGGATCCGGTACCGGCGGTTGATCATCCGCTCGTCGATGACGGCGACATCGAGCGCCTCAAGTCCGACATCCTCGGCTCCGGCCTGACGGTTCCTCAGCTGGTGCGCACGGCCTGGGCGGCCGCCGCCTCCTTCCGTGACACCGACATGCGCGGCGGCGCCAATGGCGGTCGCCTGCGGCTGGCACCCCAGAACAGCTGGGCGGTCAACAACCCCGAGGAAATCGCGACAGTCCTCGCGTCGCTGGAACAGATCCAGGGCGATTTCAACGACGCACAGACCGACGGCACGCGGATCTCGCTGGCCGACCTGATCGTGCTCGGCGGTGCCGCAGCCATCGAGCAGGCCGCCTCCGAGGCCGGGCATGATGTCGCCGTCCCCTTCGCCCCGGGTCGCACCGATGCCAGCGCCGCGCAGACCGATACCGAGAGCTTTGCCCTGCTTGAGCCGCATGCCGACGCTTTCCGCAACTATCTCGGCGATGATCATAGCCGCGGGCCGGCCGCACGCATGGTCGACCGAGCTGACCTGCTGTCGCTGACGGTTCCGGAGATGACGGTGCTGATTGGTGGCCTGCGCGCCCTGGACGCCAATACGGGCGGCGGCGCCCATGGCGTCTTCACCGACCGTCCGGGCACGTTGAGCAATGACTTCTTCGTCAACCTGCTCGACATGTCGACCCGCTGGCAGCCGACCGATGCGGAATATGTCTATGAAGGCGTCAATCGTCAGACCGGCGACGTCACCTGGACCGCGACCGAGGTCGACCTCGTCTTCGGCTCCAACGCCGAATTGCGGGCCGTGGCCGAAGTCTATGCCTTTGGTGATGGCGAGGACCGCTTCGTCGCCGATTTCATCGACGCCTGGACCAAGGTCATGCAACTCGACCGCTTCGACCTCTAGCCTGGACTCAAGACCGCATCCGGCCTGATCATCCGGCCGAATGACGCCAACAGGACGGGTCGCCCCAGACCGGGGCGGCCCGTTTCCTTTTCGCTGCTTCAGCCCCCGGGCCCGGTGTGAAGCCGCGGAATGCTGGGCGTGTCAGAAATCGCATCACGGACCTCTTGACGCCCGCCCCACTGCCTCTTATCTCCCGCTCTGTTAGCAGTCGGTCAGGGTGAGTGCTAAATCGCCTTGGCCGAGTGCCAGAAACCTTCAGTCCTCTGTTTGGAGATAGACAAAGATGACTTTTCGTCCTCTGCACGATCGCGTGCTGGTAAAGCGCGTCGAAGAAGAGTCCACGACCAAGGGCGGGATCATCATCCCGGATACGGCCAAGGAAAAGCCGCAGGAAGGCGAAGTCGTCGCAATCGGCGGCGGCGCGATCAAGGAAGACGGCTCAGTGCGTCCGCTCGACGTCAAGGCCGGCGATCGCATCCTTTTCGGCAAATGGTCCGGCACCGAAGTCACCGTTGACGGTGTCGAGCTGCTGATCATGAAAGAGTCCGACATTCTCGGCGTGATGGCGTAACCGCCACCGCCGATCTGAACACCCTCAACTAGAAGAACGGATATAATCCAATGGCTGCCAAAGACGTACTTTTCGGCTCCGACGCGCGTGAACGCATGCTGCGCGGCGTCGATATCCTCGCCAACGCTGTCAAGGTCACGCTCGGTCCCAAGGGCCGCAACGTGGTCATCGAGAAATCCTTCGGCGCACCGCGCACCACCAAGGACGGCGTCTCCGTCGCCAAGGAAATCGAGCTCAGCGACAAGTTCGAGAACATGGGCGCTCAAATGCTGCGCGAAGTGGCCTCGAAGACCAATGACGTCGCCGGTGACGGCACCACGACCGCCACGGTCCTGGCCCAGTCCATCGTCCGCGAAGGCATGAAGTCGGTTGCGGCCGGCATGAACCCGATGGACCTGAAGCGCGGCATCGACAAGGCCGTTGCCCTCGTCATGGAAGACATCAAGGCCAGCTCCACCCCGGTGAAAGACTCCGCTGAAGTTGCCCAGGTCGGCACCATCTCCGCCAATGGCGAGAAGGAAATCGGCGACATGATCGCCAAGGCCATGGACAAGGTCGGCAAGGAAGGCGTCATCACGGTCGAGGAAGCCAAATCCCTCGAAACCGAGCTCGACGTCGTGGAAGGCATGCAGTTCGACCGCGGTTACCTGTCGCCCTACTTCATCACTGACGCCGACAAGATGCAGGCCGAGCTGGAAGAGCCCTACATCCTGCTCTTCGAAAAGAAGCTGACCTCGCTGCAGCCGATGCTGCCGATCCTGGAAGCTGTCGTCCAATCCTCGCGCCCGCTGCTGATCATCGCGGAAGACGTTGAAGGCGAAGCCCTGGCCACCCTCGTGGTCAACAAGCTGCGTGGCGGCCTGAAAATCGCTGCCGTCAAGGCCCCGGGCTTCGGCGATCGTCGCAAGGCGATGCTGGAAGACCTCGCCATCCTGACCGGCGGCCAGGTCATCTCCGAAGACCTCGGCATCAAGCTGGAAACCGTCACGCTCGACATGCTCGGCTCGGCCAAGCGCGTCAACATCACCAAGGACGACACCACGATCGTCGACGGTGTGGGTGACAAGGCCCAGATCGAAGCCCGCGTGAACCAGATCCGCCGTCAGTCCGAGGAAACCACCTCGGAGTATGACCGCGAGAAGCTGCAGGAACGCCTCGCCAAGCTGGCCGGCGGTGTTGCGGTGATCAAGGTTGGCGGCGCCACCGAGATCGAAGTGAAAGAAAAGAAGGACCGCGTCGACGACGCCCTCAACGCCACCCGCGCTGCGGTGGAAGAAGGCATTGTCCCGGGCGGCGGTGTTGCCCTCCTGAAGGCCTCAGCCAAGCTGGCCGGTCTGAAGGGTGACAACCCTGACCAGACGCAAGGCATCGCGATCATCGCCCGCGCCCTGCAGTCCCCGATCCGTCAGATAGCCACCAACTCCGGTGTCGAAGGCTCGATCGTGGTCGGCAAGGTGATGGAAAACGCCTCCCCGACCTTCGGCTTCAACGCCCAGACCGAAGAGTATGGCGACATGCTCGAGTTCGGCGTCATCGACCCGGCCAAGGTCGTCCGTACCGCGCTTCAGGACGCGGCTTCTGTCGCTTCGCTGCTGATCACCACGGAAGCTGCCGTGGCCGACGCACCGAAGGACGACAGCGCCGGCGGCATGCCCGACATGGGCGGCATGGGCGGAATGGGTGGCATGGGCGGCATGATGTAATCATGCCGGTCACCTGACCGACTAAAAGAGAGGGCCGTCCCGATGGGGCGGCCCTTTTCTTTGGTATCCCGGAGTTGGTGCACAACCGAGCTGCCACGCGTTTCTTCCCCGCACGTGGGGAAGTGGGCCGACGCGCAGCGGCGGGTCGATGGGGTCCGAGCGTAGCGAGGAAGGACCCTGACACGGATGGACCCATGCCGCCTTCGGCGTCACCCCTGCACCGCTTCGCGGTCCCCCTCCCCACGCTGTGGGAAAGAAAAGACGCGCCCGCGGGACGGCCGGCGCGGCGGACTAGCCCAGCCCGACCCGCGCCTTCAGCACAGCCAGTCGGGCGACCGACTGGTTGATGCGGTGCTCGGTCAGGCGGCCCTCGGCGATGGCGGCCTCGACCCAGCCGACAATGCGTTGCGGCAGTTCGGCGTCGGGCGCGGCCGAATTGGACAGCATGATCATGTCATTGCCGGCCTCGATCGAGCGCAGCACGGCTTCGCGCTGGCTGTAATTATTGCGGATCGCGCCCATGTCGAGATCATCGGTCATCACCACGCCGGTGAAGCCGAGCTGTCCGCGCAGCAGATCGTCGAGAACGGGCTTCGAGAAGGTCACCGGTTCGCCGCTCGGATCGAGCTGGCGATTGGTCAGATGCCCCCCCATCATCAGATGGCCCCGGCCCTGGTCGATCAGCTCGCGGAAGGGCGCCAGTTCGGCTTCGCTCCAGGTGTCGGAGATATCGACGAAGCCGTCATGACTGTCACCGCGGGACCGGCCATGGCCGGGGAAATGCTTGATCGCGCAGGCGATACCCTCGCCCTCGAAGGCGTCGATGAAGGCGCCGGCATAGGCGGCAATGGTATCGCCGTCACTGCCATAGGCGCGGCCATGACGTCCGATCACGGCATTCTCGGGGTCATGCAGATCGGCGACGGGGGCCAGATTCATGTTGAAACCGGCGGCGTGAAACTCTGCCGCGCCGAGCCGGTAAAGCTCGCCCGCGCCTTGCGGCGAGCGCGCCGCGGCGATCTCCATGGCCCGCGGGATATGGGTATAACCGAGGTCGCGCGACAGGCGCTGGACCAGCCCGCCCTCCTGGTCGATCGCCATCCAGGCGTCGGGGCGGGTCGCCCGGAAGCGCGCCGCCGAACCTTCGGCGCCCTCGCGGGAGCGGACATTGTGGCGCAGGAACAGCACGCCGCCGATCCGCTTCGCCGCCAGGTGGGCGTCGATAATGTCGGCGCCTTCGGTCTCGTTATGCGAGCCGATAAAGCCCATCAGCAGCATGTCGCCGACGCGCTCGGCCAGCGGCCGCTCGACAACGGTCTCGGACAGGGCAGTCACCCGGGAGCCGGTCGCCGCCACCAGTGTGGCGGCGATACCCGATTGCAAGACGCGTCGTCGATCCATGATCCGCTTCCGTCACTCACTGTACAGCCTGCGAGAATGGGCACCGCTCCGGCGGCTGGCAAGCCTGTCGCGCCGAAAGACACAGTCGGAGAGCGGTCCGGATCGGCTCGGAACCACACGGGGCGTGACAAAAAATTTAGCCGCAAACAGGGACGCCGTAAGGCGCGGGCCGCCAGGGTGGTGCCACATCGAAGAGGGATAGATGCGATGAAGAAGTTTTTGCTTGCGGGTGCCGCGCTCGCCGTGACCGGGGCCGCGGCCTTTGCGCTGGACGATGACGGGGTCAGCCGGACCCGGGTTCATGTCTCGGCCGACAGTGATGCCATGTTCATGGGCGATGACGGCCAGATCGTGGAGATTCGCGGCGCCAATGGCGATCGCACCATCCATATCGACCGCGACGGGGAACGCTCGGTCATCCGCATTGATGACCAGGAGATCGAGATCGTCGACGGGACGGTGCTCATTGACGGCGATGCAGTCGAAGTTTCACCGAATAGTGTGGTGATCATCGAGGGTGATGAGGTCCGGGTCGTCGAGGGTCGCCGGGTCCGCATGGAGCGCGAATTCGAGGTCCACATGGCCGAGCGCGCCCAGCATCTGGCCGAGATGGAAAACCATCTCGCCGACATGGCGATCGAGCTTGATATCGACGGGGTTGGCCATGGCGTCCTTCAGTCGCTGACGCTCGCGCTGGAAGGTCTCGACGAAGACCGCGTCCTGCAGTCGCGTGACTGGGACGAGTTGAGCGCCGAGGAGCAGGCCGAGGTTCGCGCAGAACTCGAAAGCGCGCGAGCCGAGATGCGGGCTGCCATGGACGAGGTTCGCCGCGAGCTGCGCGACAACCGCGCTGAGACCGATGACGACCGTCGCCGCGTGCGCGTCGAGATCCAGCACGCGGCCCGTGAGATGGCCCGGGCCGAGCGGGAAATCGCCCGCGAGAGGGTACGGGACAGGGCTCATGCCGAGCGCGACCGGGCACACGCCGAACGCGACGCGGCGCGGGCCGAGCGCGAGCATGCCGCGATGATCCACGCCGATACCGAACGCCTTCACCAATTGCTCGGCGATAGCGACGCCCGCGACATCCGGGTCGAGGACAGCGATGGCCGTCAACGGGTCTGGATTGATGGTGAAGAGCAGACCGGCGATGACCTCGTCGAGTGGCTGAACCGGCTCGAGGTCGACCGCCTCTCCGGTGGCCGGCTCGAAGGCAGCACCGATGACCGCGACGTTCGCCGCAATGTCCGCGTCGAACGCATCCAGCGCACCGAAGGACGGCGCGTAATCGACCTCGATGATGGCCAGCGCGTCGTGATCCTCGAATACACATCCGAAGACAAGGACGACTGATCCTCGCCTGATGCGGCGAAACGGGGCGGTCCGGCACAAGCGGGCCGCCCTTTTCTTGTCTGGCCTCCGGTTTTGAGCGGCCGGTCCGCCACCGGACAAAAAAAAGGGGCTGGCAATGGCCAGCCCCGAGATAACGGTTGGTCGATAAAGGACGCCTCCTCCCCGAAGCGCCAAAGAACCAAGCGGTCAGGCCCAGTTCCGAGTCTGACGTTGACGTGGGCACCCGGTTACGTCAACCCCCATAATCCGGAGAGCTGGGGACAAGGTCCGCCATGGCCTCGTTTTTTCAGCCTGCCCGGTGGCGCTCGACCAGCGCCGAGACCGCGCGGAGCCAGTCGGTCCGGGCGACAGTTTCCTGCGCCGGCTGCTCCTCGCGCCACTGCTTGTTGTCACTGATATCGGCGGCCAGGCGGGCACCGAGCTTGAGGTCCTTGATCGTCACCAGACCTTCCTCGCGCTCATTCGAGCCGACGATGACGGCCGCCGCGGCACCGCGACGATCGGCGTATTTCATCTGCTTTCCCATATTGCCGGAGCCGACAAAGGCCTCGGCCCGGAAACCGGCCGCGCGCAGCTCGCGGGCCATGGCCAGATAGTCCGCCGAACGATCCTTCTCGCTGGCGACCACGAGAACCAGCGGCTTCTCCTCGACCGAGCCGGTCAGGCCCAGGGCCGACAGGGCGGCGGCAAAGCGGCTGACGCCGAAGGAGAAACCGGTCGCCGGCACAGCCTGGCCGGTGAAGCGCGACACCAGGTCATCATAGCGACCGCCGCCGCCAACCGATCCGAACTGGATCGGCGAGCCGTCGTCATAGCTGGCCTGGGCCAGCAGCTCGGCTTCGAAGACGGGCCCGGTGTAATAGCCAAGGCCGCGCACCACGGACGGGTCGAACAGGGCGCGGTCGACATCGACCCCGATCGCGGTCAGCACCGCGTCGATCTCGGCCAGCGCGGCGAGCCCGGCCTTGCCGGTGTCGGAGGTCCCGATCAGCGGCTCAAGGCGCCCGATGACATCGCTCCGGCTGCCGCCACCAGCGTCGAGGAAGCCTAGAACGGTATCGATTCCGGCGGTATCCAGCCCGGCGCCCTCGGTGAAGTCGCCCGACTCGTCCTTACGGCCGCCGCCGAGAAGCAGGGCCACGCCGTCGCGACCGAGCCGATCCAGCTTGTCGGCAGCGCGTAGCACACGCATGCGGCGCTCCGGGTCGGCCGCACCGATCGTTTCCAGCACACCGTCGAGAATGCGCCGGTCATTGACCCGCACCACATAATCGCCATCGGCCAGACCAACCGCGCGCATCACATCGGCAGCGAGCGCGATCATCTCGGCATCCGCTGCGGCACCGGCGGCACCGACCGTGTCAGCATCGCACTGGACAAACTGCCGGAAGCGGCCCGGGCCCGGCTTTTCATTGCGCCAGACATCGCCGGCCTGGTAGCGCCGGTAGGGCTTGTTCAGGTCCTGGAAGTTCTCGGCCACGAAGCGGGCGAGCGGCGCGGTGTGATCATAGCGCAGCGACAGCCACTGCCCGTCATCATCCTCGAGCGCGAACACGCCCTCATTGGGACGCTCCTCGTCGGGCAGGAACTTGCCGAGCGCGTCGGCGTATTCAAAGGCCGAGGTCTGAAGCGGTTCGAAACCCCAGTCGTCATAGATCCGACTGGCGGTCTCGACGAGATGGCGCTCGACCCGCAGGACAGAGCCGCTGCGGTCTTCAAAGCCGCGCGGACGACGGGCCTTGGGTCGAAAGGGTTTCTTGGCGCTCATCACGATCTCCGATCTGGTTGGCCTCTCCGCCGGCGCGGACAAGCCCATGTCAGGCGGTGTTTTCCACGAGCAGACAGGCCCTGTGAACCCGCACACGCACACCGCAAGGGGAGATGCCGGTCGATTCACCGGAAATCAAGGCGTTACTGCTAGAACAGGCTGAGACTGACCGGGAGCCTGCCATGAAATCCGCCCTCTTCGCCGCGATCGCCGCCACGCTGCTGGCCCCCGCTGCCGCCCAGGCCGGGCCGGGCAGTGACTTCGCCGCCTTCGCCGCCGCGATTGGCGAGACCGCCCGGGCCCGCTCGCAGGAAGCCGCCAGGCGCCCGGCAGCCCCCGCGACCCCGCTCGATATCGAGGATCCGCTATCGTTCGAGCTGGAACAATTTTCCGTCGAGGCCCTGTTGATGAGTCGCCGCATAGACGAGGCCGGTGGCCCCATCGACCTGCGTTGTATCTTCCGCGGCATGTCGGCCGATGCGACATCGAGGCTGGAAGCCCTGAACGCCGCCGAAACCGCCGCCGAACAAGCCCATATCTATGCCGACCTCGCCGCCCTGATGTCTGACGCCAGCAATATCGCTCCCGCCGTCGACAGCGATACCGATCTCAGCGGTGTTGAGCTGCCGGCAAGCTGCCCGGCCCTGTCAGGGGGCTAGTTCGCCGCCGCCCATTCGAGCTGGTCGACGAAACCACCCGTGGTCAGAACCGTCGGCAGGACGCGCGGCGCGCCGCCCGAGGCCGGATACATCAGATAGAGCGGAACACCCGCCTGGCCGTGCTCGCTGATCAGCGCGCCGATCGTCTCGTTGCGATTGGTCCAGTCGGCCCGCATGCTGACAACACCCAGACTGTCAAAGGCATCCTTGACGGTGTCGGTATTGAGCACGGTGAGCTTGTTGATCTGGCAGGTCACGCACCAGGCCGCCGTCACATCGACGAAGACCGGCTGCCCCATCGCCTGCAATTCGGCGACACGCTCACGCGACCATTCCTCTTCACCGACCGCCATGTCCGGGCCACCGGTGGCTGCGGGAAGCCGCGCGATGGCGACGACGCTCAGGACACCGAGCGCAAGGGCAATGATGGCGATAACCGACCAGATCCGATGGCCCTGGCCGTGCGCCCAGACCGCGAAGGACAGGGCCAGCATGGCGGCGCCGAGGAAGAGCAGGCCGGTCGGACCGGACTGGATCGCCAGCACCCAGCTCAGCCACACGACCGAGGCAAACATCGGGAAGGCAAGAAACTGCTTGAAGGTGACCATCCAGCCGCCCGGCTTGGGCAGGAAACGCAACAGGCTCGGGAACACCGCGAACATCACGAACGGTGCCGCCAGGCCAAGACCCATGGAACCGGCAACCAGAAGCACCACCGGCACAGGCTGGGTCAGGGCCAGCCCGAGCGCGCCGGCGGCCAGGGGGCCAACGCAAGGGGCCGCCACGACGACGGCGAGCACGCCTGTGAAGAAAGCGCCTTTCCAGCCCGGCTTGTCAGCCAGTCCGGAGCCCAGACCCATCAGCCGTGTGCCAACCTCGAACACGCCCAGCAGGTTCAGCCCGATGGCAAACAGCAGCAAGGCCAGGCTGGCGACCACGATCGGCACCTGCAGCTGGAAGCCCCAGCCAACCGGCAGGCCGACTTCGCGCAGGATAACGAGGGCACCGGCCAGACCGACAAAGCTGACCAGAACCCCGACCAGGAAGAACACACCCTGGGTCCGCACCGCACCGGCATCGGAATGGGCGACCTGGACGAATTTGAGGACCTTGATGGACAGCACCGGGAAAACGCAGGGCATCAGGTTGAGGATCAGGCCGCCGCCAAAGGCGAGCAGGATCAGGCCGAGGATACCGACCGGTGCGGAGGCCGGAGACGGCGCCCCGGCAAGCGGCTCAAGTCCATAGCCACCGCCGCCCGGTGCGGCTTCGACGACAATGGCGCGGCGCTCACCGCCACCGGTGTTTTCCCAGGCAACAACGCCATCAAGCCCGCCCGCTTGCGCCGCATTGGCGGCATAACCCGGCTCAAGCAAGACGAGGGTCGAGCCCTCACCCGCCCTCAGCGTCTGAAGGCCGGCATTGCGGATGACCCCGGTCTCGTAAGGGAAGAAGCGCAGCCCTGTAATGGCAGCCGGATCGGCAAAGGCCGGGCCGCTCAGCTCGAGGATCACCCGGCCCCCCTCAACCGCGTATGAGGCGGCAATTGCGTCATCCGGCTGCGGGACGCTGTCCAGCGCTGTGCGGATGTACCAGTAGCCAGCCTCGTCCTGCTCACCGCTCGCCGCCACCGGCAGCGTCAGGGACAGGGTGCGCTCCTCGGGGACGCAGATATCTTCGCAGACCAGCCAGGTGGCATCACCCGTGATCTCGACCGTGTCGCCGACATAGTCCGCCGCGACCGTGATCGGCATCGGCAGGACGATCTCATCCTTGTAGCCATAATCCATGATCATGTCGGTGAGCGGCAGCTCGATCGGGGTCGGCCAGACCACATCACCGATCTGCACACCGGCCGGCAGGTCCCACTCGATTTCGACCGGCAGACCATTGTCACCGGGGTTGCGCCAATAGGTGTGCCAGCCCTCTGGCATGATCTGGTGAAGGCCAAGATGGAAGCTGTCGCCCGGCGCGGCGACGGACTGCTCGGAGAGCAGCTCCGCCTCGATAATCGGCTCTCCTGCGGACCAGGATGACTGGGCTGAGGCCGGCGCAAGCGCCGCCAGGCCGGTCAGGACGATCAGGGAGAGAAATCCGCTCAGAGCGCGCATTCAATTACCTCTTGGAAAACAGTCGGGATCGGCGTCTACCGGTGGGATATAGTCGCTTTTTCGCCAGCGTCGACCGACCTCGCACCGCAATGTCGCAACTGTGATCGCATATGCAAACGGCCGCACCAGAGCGGTGCGGCCGTTCACAGACAGGATCAGGCAGATGATCAGGCTTGGGCAGGTGCCTGGGCGTTCGCCACGTTCGACGTGCGGCGCAGGATACGCTCCCAGCGCTGCAGCGAAATCATGTGCGAAATGATCGCACCGAGATCACCATTGCCTTGCATTTCCTTCAGCTTCTCAGCCGGAAGGGCATCAAACTTTTCAGCCGAAACGCCCCAGTATTCCGCAACCGTGACCGGGTTTTCCGGATCCTGGGGATTGGAGACCTTGACGTCTTTCTTTTCCAGCAGGTCCATCGCGATCAGGCGCTCGACGAAAGCCTCGGTCGTGCGGGCGTCGTTCTCGAAAGCCGACACGAAGTCGATCGCTTGCTGGGTGTATTCGGTCGGCTCGCCCTTGTCGTCGAAGAAGGGACGCTCCGGCTTCTCGCTGACCACAAACTCCGCATCCAGGTCAACGCAGACCGTCGACGGCTGGTCATTCGGATTGGCCGCGCTGACGAAGGGGTAGCGACGGACATAGGCCGGAATGTAATGTTCGCTGTCGAACTGGCCGTCTTCGGTGACGAAGACATTGGAACCCTGACGCAGGCCCATCACCAGGATCGGCATCTTCTTCTCGCCGAGGAAGATGATCGGATAACTGCCGCAGGCGAACGAGAACTCGGCACTGATGGCCGGCACGAAATGCCAGTCTTTCAGGAAGTTGAACGGCTGCGAAACCGTGTTCACGCCGTAACCGGCATGCTTTTGACGATTGAGCGGTTCCACATTCTTGTAGAGCGGAACAGTCCCGGTAAGGCGCGGCTCGGTGGCGGCGGCGTCGACCATGATAAAAACCCCTTAAGTTCGTTGCGCTTTGGATAACCGATCTGGCCAAACCCGGCAACGCACCGGAGCAGACCTGTTCCAGCACGGCCACGCAAGAAAAATGCCGGTCGCAGTCGCGGACCGGCATTCTCCTTGATTCAAGCGGACAGTTCTAGAAACGGCGTCCGATTCCGAGGCCGAAGACCACGGGGTCGATCTGCACGGCAGCGGCAATCGCACCATTGATGGTCACGTCGGTGTCGATATCGATGTATTTGACGTCGACATTGACGAACCAGTCCTCATCGAGCGCAAAGTCGACACCGGCCTGCGCGGCCAGACCAAAGCTGGCATCATAGTCGATGGAGGTCAGGGCAGACCCCGCCGGCAGGTTCTCGTCAAAGAAGTGGGTGTAGTTCACGCCAGCGCCAACATAGGGGCGGACCTGGCCATCCGGATTGAAATGATATTGCAGCGTCAGGGTTGGCGGCAGCAGGGTGACATCGCCCAGATCGACATCACCAAGGCTGGTGCCGACGGCCATCACGTCATGTGGCGTGACACCGAGGATGAGCTCCAGCGCCCACTGGTCCTGCACGAACCAGGTGATGTCCAGTTCCGGCACGATCGAGGTGTCGATATCAACGTCGCCGCCGATCGTGGCGATGTCGGCCGATTCATTCGGCGCCACATTGATGCCGCGCAGGCGTACCAGCCAGTCACCGCTCTCGGCCGAGGCGGGCGCGGCCGCGACCAGCGCGACAAGGGCAGCGGTGAGATACAGGCGTTTCATGGGATTGATCCTTTCGTCCCTAAAAATTCTAGGGACTTTCTGGACCCATCCGCTGGCGCAGGGCAGTGCGCGTTTCGCCGCGCGACAGCCTGCCGCGCGGCAGGCTGTCGCGGCCGGCTGGCTAGAAGTCGAGGACGAGGGCCGCCCGGAAATTCCGGCCCGGCAACGGCACCTGGTCCTTCAGGACAGACGTATGCAGACGCGCTTCCTGGTCGGTCAGATTGCGGCCTTCCAGGATCACCCGCAGGTCACGCGCCTCGAAGGGCTCGAAGGTCCAGCGGGCGTTGACCAGAACATAGGACTGGGTCTTGAACTCGAAGGCCGCCGTGTCGTTCTGTACATCCGCCCATTCGACTTCAACATGGAGGTCGTGACCACCGCGTGAGGCCGTCACGCCGCCCGTCAGTGACAGCGGCGGCAGGCGCGGCAGGTCCCCGCCAGCGTCGAGGCTTGCCTGGACATATTCACCGGTCAGTTCGCCGTCGAAGTCCCAGCCGCCAAGCGATCCGAGCGGGCCTTCCAGGCGCCCCTCGAAGCCGGACAGGACCACATCGTCCTGGCTGTAGGCAAAGGCCGGCAGGCCATCTTCCTCGGCGCCGGTGGCATAGGCGGCGATAAAGCCGTCATAGTCGGCCCGGAAGATCGAGGCTTCCAGTGACCAGTCCGCGAACGCGGTCCGTGCCGTCAGTTCAGCGGAGACCGCGCGTTCGACGTCCAGGTTCGCATCGCCCTGCTCATAGGAGCGCGTGGCGGCATGCGGACCGTCGGCGAAAAGCTCGACATCGGTCGGTGCCCGCTCCGCCGACGACAGGGTCAGCGCGAGGAAGGTGTCACGCGCCGGGCGCACGAAGACCGAGCCGGAAACGCTGAACGTATCGAAGCTGCGGCTGTCGGTCGGCGTATCGAGATCGCGCTGCTCAACCCGCAGACCGCCCTCCAGACCCCAGTCATCGGAGTCCCAGCGCTCGACAAAGAAGAGGCCCCAGTCGGCGGTTTCAGACGGCGGCACATAGGCTTCCTCGCCGGCCGCCTCGAAATCGCGATTGAAGGCCTGCAGACCGGCCGCGCCTTCCCAGGTCCCGCCCCACAGATTGATCGGGGCGTGGCGCGCCTCGACGCGGCCCTCCCAGCCATCATTGGTGAAACGGGTGCCGACTTCATCGCCTTCCAGCTCGACATGCTCATAGCTGCCCGTGCCGAAGGAGAATCTCACGCGGTCGATATGCTCACCCAGATTGCGCCACTCGCCGCGCACATCGAAGCGGGTCTGCTCGAGATCAATGCGAACATCGCCATGATCGTGTTCCTCATGATCGTGATCGTCGTCGTGATCCTCATCATGATCCTCGTCCTCGTGCTCGCCATGATCATGGCCGCCCGGGATGCCGTAGAGCGCATTCGATTGCTTGACCGCGACGCCGAAGAAGCCGTTCTCGCCAACCCAGGAAATACCCGCCGAGGCCGAGGAGAAGTCGAGGCCGGAATTCTCGACCGTCCCGTAGGGATGCTCCTCCTCGTGATCTTCGTCATGGTCGTCATCATCATGATCATCATGGTGCTCTTCCTCGGCCTCCTCGAAGAGGCGTAAGATGTCGGACTCGGCGTAACCCGGAATGTCATAGGGCTGGGCCGTCCGCATCAGCCCTTCCAGGTTGATCACGAACTCGCCGGCATTGAAGCGGACGCGCGCCGCCGCCGTCTCGCCTTCATCGACCGAGGTCATCGAGCCATAGAAGCGGCCTTCCAGCCCGTCCTCGGCGCGCGCATCGGGAATGCGTCCGTCAATCACGTTGACGACCCCGCCGATGGCACCGCCGCCATAGGCAATGGCCGCAGGACCGCGCAGGATCTCCACGCTTTCCGCCTCAAGCGCCTCGGAGGCTACGGCATGGTCGGGTGAATTCGTCGAGGCGTCGATCAGGCCGACGCCATTGACCAGAACCCGGACCCGGTCAGCGCCGAGGCCACGAATGACCGGTCGGCTGGCGGCCGGCCCGAAATAGGTCGTGGAGACGCCCGGCTCGTGGGCGATCGTATCGGCCAGAGAACCGGCGAGACTGTCTTCGAGGTGGCGCCGATCAACGACTTCCACACCGCCGGCAACTTCATCCGCGCCAACCCCCAGCGGCGCCGAGGTAACGACGATCACATCGTCGTCATGTTCGCTGGCCTGGGCATAGGCCGAGGTGCCGAGGCCTGTTCCGGCAAGGAGGGCGACAAGAGCTGTGGTGCTGGACAGACGCGCGATCATGGCTTCCCCGATATGTAATAACAGTACAGAACGGAGACGTGATATTATAACATCTCGGTGAGATCAATGCCGAAACTCTGGGAAATGCGGCAAAGCGTGATTAAATGTTCGCAAGATGACCATTGATTCCCTGACCACGGCGCTCGTCGCCGCCGAAGCCCACTGCCTGGAACGGGGCGAAAAGCTCACCCCGGTGCGCCGGCGGGTGCTCGAACTTGTGCTAGAAGCCGACGGGCCGGTGAAGGCCTATGACCTGCTCGAAGCCCTCAAGCCGGGTCCGGGCTCGGCCAAGCCACCGACCGTCTACCGGGCCCTCGACTTCCTGATGACCGCCGGCCTCGTCCACAAGGTCGAGGCGCTCAACGCGTTCGTCGGCTGCAGCCATGCCCATGATGACGGTGCCGCCGAGCTGTATATCTGTTCCGGTTGCGGTGCTGTCGAAGAGCGCCACGGCGCGCCCCTGCCGACCAATGCCCCCGACGGCTTCTTCATCCAGCGCTCGGTGGTCGAGCATTTCGGCCAGTGCGCCAACTGCCACCCCGGCTGAGGAGCCATTCGAGATGATCGAGCTCTGGCGTGGCTGCGTGAACGCCTGGGAGTGCGACGAACTCGGACATTTCAATGTCCGCTTCTACCTCGCGAGGGCCAGCGAGGCGCTGGCCAATCTGGCCGAGGCCGCCGGTCTCAACCCGATCCATTGCCCGCACGCCCTTGCCACACTGATCCCGCAAGACCTGCATGTGCGCTTCCTCGCCGAAGCCCGCCCGGGTGCCCCTCTCTTCATAGAGGGCGGCTTTCTCGGCTTTGACGCGGCCACCGCCGACATCATCCTGACCATGCGCCATGCCGGCACCGGCAAACCGGCGGCAAGCCTGACGCTCCGGGTTGCCCATGCCGCGCCGGACAGCGCAACCCCGTTCGATTGGCCCGCGCGCTTCGCCGAGACCGTCAACGCCCTCACCGTCGAGCTACCCGACTATGCCCGCCCACGCGGGCTTGCTGCCGGTCCGAGCACTCTGGATGCCGCCTGGCGCACTGCAGACGCGCTGAAGCTGCCGGTCATCGGGCGTGGCCGTTTCGGTCCACAGGAGATGGATGCGTTCGGAACCCTGCGCGCCGAATTCCTGCTCGGCCGGGTCTCCGACAGCGTCACCAATTTTGCCGCCGCCTTTCCGGAAGAATGGGCGATACATGCCGGTGAACCTGCCGGCAATATCGGCTCGGCCCTGCTGGAATGCATGATCCATGTCCACCGCTGGCCACGCGCCGGCGAAGGCTTCGCCATCCGCTCCGGCCTCAAATCAGCCGGCCCCAAGGTTCGCAATATCGTCCACTGGGTGCTCGAACCCGCAACGGGAAAGCCCTGGTGGACCATGGAAGGCGTCGCCGCCCCGATGGACCTGGACGCCCGCAAGCTGGCTGAGATTGATCCGGAAACCCGGGCGAAAGTGGAAGCGGCGATTGTGCCGGGGATCGAGGCCTGAGATGCGGGCCATGACTGCCGGGGAGAACAGAATGAACGTGATCAAAACCCGTCGACCGGGATGGCGGAGCGCACTGGCCATCCTGTTTTCCCTTGGATTTTCGCTCCCGGCGCAAGCGCAGACGACCTTGCCGTCGGCCTGGGACCAGAGCGATTGGGGTCTGCGCGATACAGAGTTGTCCTCTCCGGAGCTGCCCCCTGTCCTGCCGCTCCGCGAGCGGGCCGCGCTCATCGATCAAGTCATGGAGGACCGCCTCGACCAGCTGATCCCGCAGATCATGCGCGAGCAAGGCGTTGCCATGTGGGTCTTGATGGCCCGTGAGTATTTCGAGGAGCCAGTGGTCGCCTCGATGCTGGACGCGCGCAGCATGGCCGCGAGACGCCGCACGATCCTGGTCTTTTTCGATCCGGGCGAGGGTCAGCCTGTCGAGCGCCTCACGGTCAGTCGCTACGGTCTCGCTGGCCTGTTCGAAGCCGCGTGGGATCCGGACGTTCAGCCTGACCAGTGGGCCGCCGTGGCCGACATCATCGCCGAGCGCGATCCGGCCAGTATTGCCATCAATTTCTCCGACCTGACCGCCTTTGGTGACGGCATGACGCTGAGCCAGTACCGGGCCATGACCGCCGCCCTGCCGGAGCTTTACCGGGACAGGCTTGTCTCTGGCGAAACGCTTGCCGTGCGCTGGTTGGAAACGCGTGTCCCGAGCGAGGTCGCGCTCTATCCGGCGATCGTGCGCACAGCTCACGCCCTGATCGCCCGGGCCTTCTCGCGCGAGGTGATCACACCGGGTCAGACCACCGCCGACGATGTCGTCTGGTGGTATCGTGACGAGCTTGCGCGGCTGGGTCTTGCACCCTGGTTCCATCCATCGGTCAGCATCCAGCGGCGGGGCCGCGAGGGCATGCTGAGCGGTGATGAAACCATCCAGCCCGGCGATCTGCTGTGGACCGATTTCGGCATCACCTATCTGCGTCTGAATACCGACACCCAGCACCTCGCCTATGTTCTCCGCCCCGGCGAGACGCAGGCTCCGGAAGGTCTGGTCGACGGCCTTCGGAATACCAACCGGGTCCAGGATATACTCCTGTCACACTACGAGGCCGGCCTCAGCGGCAATGACATTCTGGAACGAACCCGCGCCGACGCGCTGGCTGAAGGTCTCGACCCGTCCATCTATACGCATCCCATCGGCTTGCACGGCCATGGCGCCGGGCCGGCGATCGGGTTCTGGGACAATCAGGCGCCGACAGACCGGGGGGCCGGGCCGGTCAACGCCAACACAGCCTGGTCAATCGAACTGACGTCGTTCAGTGAGGTCGCGGAATGGGGCGGTCAGCGGGTTGATTTCAGGTCCGAGGAGAACGCTTTCTTCGATGGTGAGACAATCCGCTTCATCGACGGGCGCCAAACAGAGTTGACCCTGATCCCGTCAGACTGACGGCGAGTGGCGACATCGCTCCAAACGCAGTGTCGCGAATATTTCTCCCGGATTTTCGCGCCCCTTCCTGTGCCCCCGACGCCACACATCTCGCCTCAAACGCGAAATCAGCACTGCGGCAACTTGCCCTGCCCGCCGCATCGGGCTACCCACCGGCTCCCGTTCATGGGCAATAGTGAGCAGATCCATGCGAACCATCATCTAGGCAAACAAGGTAGCCGGCGCGCTGCCTGACCCCGAGCCCGCTTCGACCGCAACCCGGTCGCCGCCCCCGGGACATCGCCGCGTCACGCCGTGTTTCCCAGATGATCAAATTCCATGTGAGGACGGATCCCGCAGCGTCGCTGCACCCGGGTCCGCTGCTGAAATGTCCGACTTTCAAGACCAAGACGAAACACCTCGCGCCCGCGACCTGTCCAACCTTCAGGTGCTAGCCTATCTGACGCGCCAGTGGCGGCGCCGGCCGCTGCTGCTGACCGGCATGATCGTCTTCATGGTACTGGCCACGCTCGCCGAGCTGTTGATCCCGCTCGCCGCAGGACGGCTGATCGACACACTCGCGGCCGGTCCGGAGGACGGCACGCCGCGCCTCGCCTTCCTGACCTATCTCGGCGCCGCGCTGCTGTTCTACGCCCTGCGCCAGGCCGCCTCGCGCTGCGAAGTACCGTTCTCATCGGCCAACATGGCCGACCTGACGACGCATGCCTTCTCGCGCGTACAACGCTTCTCGCTGGACTGGCATGCCAACACCTTTGCCGGTTCGGTCGTCCGCAAGATCACGCGCGGCATGTGGGCCTATGACACGGTCACGATCAACATCTTCATGGGCGTTGCTCCATCGGTCGGCGTGATGCTGGGCATTGCCGGCGTCATGGCCTGGCGCTGGCCGCTGGTCGGTGCCGTGGTCTTCGTGGTGATGGCGGTTTTCATCACCTCGTCCCTTCTGCTGAGCCGCTATTACATCCGCCCGCAAAACATGCGCTCGAACGCGCTGGACAGCGAGATCGGCGGGGCGCTGGCGGATGCGATCGGCGGTGCGGCGACGGTGAAAAGTTTCGGCGCCGAAGGCCGCGAGGACGCCCGTTTCCATGACCTCGCCTGGCGCTGGCGGACCGAGACCAAGAAGACCTGGACGCGTTTCGTCAATTCCTGGCTGGTGAATATCGTGACCGATCTGAGCATGCAGGCCGCCCTGGTCGGCCTGCTGGTCTGGCAATGGTCGCGCGGCGCGGCCTCGGCCGGTGACGTGGTGGCTGCCCTGACGGCCTACATGATCGTGTCGGGCTATATGCGACGCTTTGGCGAGCAGGTGCAGCAGATCCAGCGCGGCATGGACGAGATCCAGGACCTGGCGATCTTCGACCTGCAGGAGAGCGATGTCGACGACCGCAGCGACGCGCCGGACTTCCAGCGTCGTCAAGGTGCGATCGAGTTCGCCGATGTCGGCTTCACCTATGCTGGCCAGACCCGCCCGCTCTACACCGACTTCTCGCTTTCCATTGAGCCGGGGGAAACGGTCGCGCTGGTCGGGCCGACCGGATCGGGCAAGTCGACCTTCGTGAAACTCGTGCAGCGCCTTTACGACGTGAATGAGGGGGCCGTCCTGATTGACGGACAGGACGTCCGCGCCGTGACCCAGCACAGCCTGCGCAGCAATGTGGCGCTGGTCCCGCAGGACCCGGCCCTCTTCCACCGCACGATTGCCGAGAACATCGCCTATGGCGCGCCCGGCGCAACCCGGGACGAGATCATCGCGGCGGCGAAGGCGGCCCATGCCGACGCCTTCATCCAGCGTCTGCCGAAGGGCTATGACACGCTGGTTGGCGAGCGCGGGGTCAAGCTCTCGGGCGGCGAACGCCAGCGGGTCGCCATCGCCCGGGCCATCCTCACCGATGCGCCGATCCTCATCCTCGACGAGGCGACCTCCAGCCTCGACAACGAGACCGAGCGTGATGTCCAGTCGGCGATGGAAGCGGTGATGGAGGGGCGGACGACCATCCTGATCGCGCACCGCCTGTCCACGATCCGCAATGCCGACCGCATCCTGGTTTTCCAGAACGGTCGCATCGTCGAACAGGGCACGCATGACGAGCTGGCTGCCAATGATGCCGGCCTCTACGCCCGGCTGGCCGCGCTCGCCGCCGGCTAGGATCACGAATGCGCGACGGACAGGCGGATGCAGCGCATCTGCCTGTCGCCCACTCCCCGATCATGCTTGACTGGGCCATCAATGTTACGAGGTACCCCGCCATGCGCCTGGCCGCCCTGTTCGGATGTCTGCTGCTCCTTCTCACCACGCCCGCCCTCGCCGAGGACGCGCATCCGACGCCCTTCGACGAAAATTTCGAGGCCATGGATGTCGTCGACGAGGCGCTGGCCGAAGCCCTGGCGGCGAACAAGCGGCTGCTGCTCGTCCTGGGAGCCAACTGGTGCCATGACAGTCAGGGCCTGGCTCATAATTTCGAGGACCCTGAACTGGCCGCAACGCTGGAGGCGCATTATGTGACGCGCTTGATCGATGTCGGCTGGCGCGACCAGAACCAGGATATCATGCGCCGCTTCGGCGTCGCCGCGATCTACGCCACGCCAACCGTCTTCGTGATCGATCCGGCCAGTGAGACCCTGCTCAACCGCGACGAGCGCAATCAGTGGGGCTCGGCCTATTCGACGCCGATCGAGGATGCGCGCGCCTGGTTTGCCCGCTGGGCCGATGCCCGTCCGGCGACCGGCGGCCTGGTCGAAAGCTCGCTGGTTTATCAGGCGATGATGATCGAGATCGACATTTTCGAGGAGGAAGAAGGCACCCGCCTCGCCCGCGCCTATCAGGACACCGGTCGCTGGCGGTTTGCCGACGACGCCGATCGTCCGGACAATTACCGGGAGCTGGACCGCGAAGCCGATCAGTGGCGCCGCGAGCTGCCACGCCAGGTCGCGCAGCTGCGCGAGCAGGCGCGGGCCATGGTGATCGGTGCCCTGCGCGAACGCGCCGGCGACCAGCCCTTCACGGTCGAAACCATTGCCGCCCTTGATGCCGACAATCCGGACCTCGCCCTCGATTTCGAGCCCCATGTCAGCGAGATCTGGTAACCGTCAGGAGCGACCATGAGCCTCAGCCTTCTCTATTTCGAGATCCACAGCTTTGCCGACCCGAAACGGCCGCACTCGGGCAATCCGGCCGGCGTGGTGTTGATGGACAGCTTTGCCTCGGACTCCGAGCTGCTCGGGATCGCCAATTCCAACAATCTGTCCGAGACCGCCTTTCTCGTACCGCGGAGTGAGGACGTCTGGGATCTGCGCTGGTTCACGCCCGCGATCGAGGTCGACCTGTGCGGCCACGCAACCTTCGCCGCCGGCGCGGTGGTTCTGGAAGAGGGGCTGGTCAAGGGTCGGGCGGCCCAGTTCGATACCCGTTCCGGTCGCCTCTCTGTGAGCCGCGACAGCAAGGGCGACGGTTACGCCATGGACCTTCCCGCCGTCGGTTACACAGCCGCAAAAGCGACACCGGCGCTCGAGGAGGCGCTGGGACTGGGCGCGTCCCCGGATGCGGTCTTTGACGTGACCCGCATTCATGGCGCGCACTATCAGATGTGGGTGCTGCCGGACGAAGCCGCCATTCGCGAGGCCCGGCCGGATCACGGTATGCTGCGTGCCCTGGACACCAATATCATCCTGACCTCGCCGGGCGACCGGACCGATTTCGTCTCGCGCTTCTTCGCCCCGGCGTCCGGTGTCGATGAGGACCCGGTGACCGGGTCGGCGCATTGCACGCTGGCACCCTACTGGGCTGACCGTCTGGACAAGGTGCGCTTGTCGGCCCGCCAGATCGGCCCCCGTCCGGGCGCGCTCGATGTGGCCACAAAAGGCGAGCGCGTGACCTTGTATGGCCACGCGCCGCGCTATCTGGAAGGCCGGATCAGGGCCTGATTTTCGAGGCTGAGACCAGAAACGGCCTAGTACCGGCTGCCATGCCCCCGACCGCGGGACGGTCCGCGACGATCATCATGCCGACCGCCGGGGCGGCCATACAACTCGGGACCAAAGCGGCGTCCGCGATAATCACGGGCGTAGTGGACCTGAACATCGATCCAGCGGGTCTCACCGCGATAGCCGCGGACATAGTAACCGCCATTGCGGGCCACGTAGACAATGCCCGGGCTCGCTGGCTGGGCCGCAATTGTCAGGTAACGGCGATCCCGCTCATGACGATCCGGCTGATAGGACCAGGCCCGCGGCGGGCATTCGATGACGCTCTGGTCACGACGATCTTCACGCAGGTCATAGCGGTTCTCTGTATAGCGCGAGTCGATCCGGTCCTCGCGCAGATCCGGGCAGGCGGCGGCATTGAGATGCCAGGTTCCCGCGCTGGCAGCCCCCGTTGCGGCCACAGAGCCGACGAGAGCCAACAGGGCAATACCGATGCGCGCTTTGATGGGGGTCATGAGGGTCTCCTTGGACGTTCCGGCGAAACGGCCGGTGCGTTGATGACGCCATAGGGCCACACGCCAGCTGAGGGGTTCTTGAAGGGCCCGTTCAGCTTCCAGTCATCGACATGAATGTTGGATGTCGGACACAAGAGGCTTGGGGAAGCACTTGGCTTCGACGCAAGCTTGAAAGATAAGCAGGCATACGGTGCGCGCAGAACGCGACACCACCGTCATCGACCGGGCTCGGGGGACACGTCATCATCATGCGCCATCACATCTGGATTGCCGCCCTGGCACTCGTCATGTCCTCGAGCAGCTTCGCCCAGTCGGCGACGCCCGATGAGCCCGCCCTCGCCGGCGCGCGGGATGAAGAACGCCTGACCAGCCGCGATATCGGCAACTGGCTGCGCCAGGCTGGCGTCAAGCCGCCCAAGCCGGGCGCGGGCAATGCTCCGTCGACCCGGTATACCGGCAATGATACCTGCCAGTGGGCCAATGACGGCGAGTGCGATGACCCGGGCATCGGCACCGGAGCCTGCCAGGTCGGGACCGACTACTCCGACTGCTGGCGTCTGGTCGAAGGCGTCGAGGACAATACCTGTCGCTGGGCCAATGACGGCGAATGTGACGAGCCGGGCTTCGGGACCGGTGCCTGTACCCAGGCGACCGACCTCGCCGATTGCGGTGACATCATCCATCTGCGCTTTCGCAATGACAGCTGCGAGACCGCCTTCGATGACGTCTGCAATGAGCCCGGCGTTGGCGATGGCACCTGCCCCGACCGCACAGACCGGGCCGATTGCTTTGGACGCGAGCGTCCCTTGACAATCAATGACCATTATTTCGGCCGCGATGACCGCGTCTTCCACGACACCTCGGTCTTCCCGTGGTCGGTGGTCGGCCAGATCTCCTTCGACAGTGGCGGCGCCTGCACCGCGACACTGATCGGATCCGACATTCTCGTCACCGCCTCGCATTGCATCAATGAGGATGGCCGCACCGACTCGCGTGGCACCTTCGAGACCGCCTATGACCGCGCCGGCGGCCCGCTCTCCGCCCGCGTCATTGATCACTTCATCGACCCCGACTGGGATGAGCGCCGCTTCTCCTCCGGTGACGCCCTCGACGGCACTGATTGGGCGCTGCTGCGCATCGACCGCCCGCTGGGCGACACCCTCGGTCATGTCGGCGTGCGGGGTCTGGTCGAGACGGCCGGCCGCCGCGGCGCAATGGCCGCCGACCTCTATCAAGGCGGCTATAGCTGGGATACCGGGACACACCTGTCGGGCAATATCGGCTGCCACATGGTCGATATCGAGGACGACAACACCATGGCCCATGATTGCGACACCACGCGGGGTGATAGCGGGTCGCCCTTCATGGTGCGCGAGGGCGATGAGTATTTCGTCGTCGCCACAGACAGCAATTTCCGCTCCAATCCGGGTGGTCCGATGATTTACATCGCGGCCCGGTCAGAGCGCTGGATTCCCTATCTCGAGGACTTCGCAGCGGGTCGCCTCACCAATACAGGCGCCGAGCGTCCGGCCACCGGCGGCAAACCGCCGAAATAGGCTAGTCGACCGGGGTCGGCTCTCCGAGCAGGGCAGTGAGCCCGTCTGCCAGCGCGCTGCGCCAGCCGGCGATGTCGTGGCCGCCGGGGAAGACCGTCAGCCGCGCCGGATAACCCTGCGCGGCGAGAGCCTCGGCCATGGCGGTATTGGTGTCCAGCATGACATGACCGCGATTGGTACTGGTCAGCACCGTTTCCAGCCGCCCGGCGGCGAGATGGAAGCGGGGCGGGTTGGCCGGTGCCCGATCGAGCTGGCGACGCGCCCACTCCGCGTCCTCGCCCTCGGGCGCCCAGTAGAACGAGCCGGACAGGGAAATCACCCCGCCGATCAGGTCCGGACGAGCCAGCGCCGTCAGGGTGGCGGACAGGCCGCGCCGGGAGGCGCCGGCCAGCAGCGTTGTCTCGCGCCGGGGCGCAAGGCCCGCTTCGCGGCGCAAGGCTGGCAGCAACTCTTCCGCCACGAAAACCGCCTGATCGGCATAGGCCTGGTTGGCACTGGCCCCGTCGAGTTGATCGATCAGGACGAGATGGCTCGGCGGGATGTCGCCGCGCTCGGCCAGACGCGCCAGCAGATCGCTGGCCGGGGCCCGCTGGCCCCACAGGAAAGCGTCGTAGAGGATCAGGAGCGGGGCGTCGTCCGCCGCCTCGGGCGAACGGTAGATCGAGACCTGTACCGACCGGTTGAGCGCTGCGCTGGCAATCTCAAGCCCTTGCGGTTCGATAACCGCATCAAAGGCCAGCGGACGGTGAATGCCGGCGCTTGGCGCCCGGTCCAGCCGTAACAGGGACTCACCATCGACACCGCCGAGCCGGGACGGGTTGGCCGGGTCCGACCAGCGCTGAAGACCCGCACCGTCCTCGACCAGGAAGGAATAGACGGCGGCCACGTCGCGCGGCACGGACAGGGTCAGCACCCAGATGTCAGAGCCCTCGATACGGGTTAGCGGCAGGGTGAAATCGGCGCGGTAGTCGGTCACCGGCTGCCGGGCCTGCGCCACGTTGATGACGCTGTCGAGCCGGACACTGGTGGTCTCCGGTCCGCCACGCCAGGCGAAGGTGACCCGCGCATGGTCGGGAGATCCCGGATCCGGCGCGATCCGCGGCAGTCTTGGCTGGGACAGGGTGCGCCAGGCCTCGTCACGGGCATGCGGCCGCTCGGCCAGCATCGCTTCGACCTCGACAAGGACCGGCACCAGATCGGCCTCCGCGAGACCGGACGGTCCCTGTGCCTGAGCCGAAGGTGTCGGTATCGGGAGCAGCACGGCGAGCAAGGCCAGAGCGATGACAAGCCCTCGCCACCGCAACGTCCTGCCCTGTCCCCTTTGCGCCTTCATGCGAGCCAGTCTAGCGTGCAGACAGGGACGGAGGGGAGCACCGATGACACTGATCAAGAACGCCTGGCCAAGTGATCGGCTCTCGCAACTCATTCTGGCCGCCTCTGCCCTGTTTGCCCTGGTCTATCTGTTTGATGATTTCGGGATCTCGGCGCCCTTCCCCGCGAATGTGGTCATCAAGGCCGCGGGTATTGTCCTGCTGGCGATCTATGCGCTGCGACAGGATCATCCTGTTCTCGCGGCGGGCCTCGCCCTGGGCGCGGTCGGAGACGTCTTCCTGGCGCTGGACGAAAGCGTTCTGCCGCTTGGCATCGCGGCCTTCGGTCTCGGTCATCTGGTCTATATCTGGCTGTTTGCGCGCTGGCGCATGCAGGCCGGTCCCCGCGGCGGAATGAGCCGGATCGCCGCGCTGGCGATTGCCGCCTTCGGCCTGGTGATGCTGGGTTGGCTGCAACCCTATTTCGGAGAGTTGCGGGTCGCCGCCTCGGTCTACAATGCAATCATCCTGGTCATGGCCATCCTGGCCGTTCTCGGTCGCTCCCCGACCCTGGCCCTGATCGGCGCCCTGCTCTTCGTGGTGTCCGATAGTGTGCTCGCGGTACGCCTCTTCGCCGATCAGCTGGAGTGGGCCGGTCCGGTGGTCTGGGTCACCTATTATCTGGGCCAGTTCGGGATTGCCCTGGGTCTCGCCCGGGCAAGGCCCGGATCCGCTACCTGATCCCACCCCTGATCCGACGCACCCGTCCGGGCCAGAAAAAACCCGCCCGGCCAGAGCCGGACGGGCGGGTTTTCCTGTTCATATCCTTGGCCAGACGGCCCAGCGCTAGTTGAGCAGACCCTGCTCGGCGGCCATCTTTTTCATCGCCTTCTGGAGCTTTTCAAAGGCCCGCACCTCGATCTGGCGGATGCGCTCACGGCTGACGCCGTATTCCCCGGCCAGATCTTCCAGCGTTTTCGGGTCTTCGGACAGACGCCGTTCCTGCAGGATATTCTGTTCGCGCTCATTGAGCTCGCCCATGGCTGCCTGCAGGAGATGCATGCGGCTGTCGAACTCATCGCTCTCGACCAGCTCGTCTTCCTGGCTCTCGGCCGTGTCATCTGACAACCAGTCCTGCCATTGGCCCTCGCCCTCGGTTCCGCGCAGCGGCGCGTTGAGCGAGGCATCCGGACCGGACAGACGGCCATTCATCGAAGTCACTTCATCCGTCGTCACGCCGAGCTTGGTGGCAATCGCCTGGACCTGATCCGGCTTGAGATCACCTTCATCGAGCGCCTGCATCTGGCTTTTCATCCGGCGCAGGTTGAAGAACAGCTTCTTCTGGGCCGCGGTGGTTCCCATTTTCACCAGCGACCAGGAGCGCAGGATATATTCCTGGATCGAGGCGCGGATCCACCACATCGCATAGGTCGCCAAGCGGAAGCCCTTGTCCGGATCGAATTTCTTGACCGCCTGCATCAGGCCGACATTGCCTTCGGAGATCACTTCCCCGATCGGCAGGCCGTAGCCGCGATAGCCCATGGCGATCTTGGCCACGAGGCGAAGGTGGGAGGTAACAAGCTTTTCTGCCGCGCCACTGTCCTGATGCTCACGCCAGCGCTTGCCCAACATGAACTCCTCGTCCTTCTCCAGCATCGGAAAACGACGGATTTCGGAAAGATAGCTCGAAAGCCCCTGTTCGGGCGAGAGCGTCATTGAAAGCGTATTGGCCATGACCAGCATCCTATCCCATCGAGGTGCCTTGAGACATGCGTCATTTGCACGTCCCCCGGCGCCTCGTCCGACACCTATTTGGGAAGGCCACATCCAAAATGTAACCCCCTCACGCGGCTGTGATGTGCAAGGCGTGGATTGGCGACCGGGGAGCCGCTGTCGCTTCGCCTACACGCTGCCCTTCGCCTGTCCACGCGCCAGCTGGAGCTCGACGCGCTTGAGTTCGCGCAGGATCCGGTTGTGCTGGAGCTGGACGCCCATGCCGCCTTTCATGAAAATGCCGATATTGAGCGCCGCCAGGACCAGCACGCCCCAACGCATGACGGCAGCCGGGTCCGAGGTCTGGAACATCTGCCAACCGGCCCAGGCGGCGACGACGGCGCCAAGGATGTTGACGAAATACATTCCCCACATCACCCAGCCCAGCTTGCCGCCGAACAGGCCAAGGGCCTGGGAGAAATAGCCCGGCTCCTCACCGATTTCGGCGAGTACGGCGCGGTCATCCTCGTCGAGGGCTTCCAGGATCAGGCGGTCAAGGTCTTCGGTTTTCTGTGTCATCACGATCTCCTTTGAGGATCATAAAATCGGTCTTGGATCAGTTGCGGTCCGGATCGAGCTGATCGGCGAGCTTGCGCCGAGCATGCATGAGGCGGGTCTTCACGGTGCCGAGTGGCACGTCTGTGACGACGGAAATTTCCGCCAGCGTGAGTCCGTCCTGATAGTGGAGCGCCAGAGCGAGGCGCTGCTCGTCCGGCAAGGCGGCCATCGCCTCGCGGACATGACCCACATCGGCCGCCTGCTCTGCGAGGCCGGCCCCGTCGACACTGGTGGCATGAGGCTCGTCGGTCAGCGCCGACGCTGTCGCCCGGACGAGCTGTCTTGAGCGGATCAGGCCGGTGCATTTGCGGGTCACGATGCGGAAAGCCCAGGCGGGAAAGGCGACCGGTTCGCGCAGACGCGGCAGACCGCGAACAATATCCAGCCAGGCGTCCTGGACGGCATCGCGGGGCGCCTCCGCCTCGCCGAGAAGTCGGGCGGCATGGCGCAGCAAGTCGGGCTGCCAGAGCCGGGCCAGCCGGGTAAAGGCGCCGCGGTCACCCGATTGGGCGGCAATCACCAGATACTCGGCCAGAACACGCTTGCGGTCGCGGGTCATCCCGTCTCCCATCACCCGGGGCCAAACCCCGCTCTGATTGTATAGGTGCGGGTCAGACCGGAAAGGGTTCAATCGGGACGGCAGAAAGATCCCAACGGGAGAGCGACCCGGGCAAGCGCTCCCGGTCTCTCAACGTGTCAGCGCAACAGGCCTTGCCCGTCGGGCCGGGTCGCTCAACCTGACTGCGGCAGTCCCTTGTGGAACTGCAGATAGCCGCGCTCGACCATGCGCCGCATGGCTTCATAGGCCTCGGAGAGTTCCTCATAGGCGGTCCGCAGCAATTGCAGTCGGCCGACTTCCTCGGCGGACATGGGCGAGCGCGAGCGGGCCGCCGACATTGCCGCATCAACCCAGGCCGAGCGGGCCTTGGAGGCGGACAGGGCGAGGTTCTGGAAGTCCTCGATCCCGACATGATGGATGGTCTTGGCCATCACGGCCTGGTTGGCCGCAAACACGGTGTAGTCAATCTGCTCGAGATGGCCGCGCCGCTTGCGCTGCTCGGCCGGGTCCTCGACGAGGTCCGGCTCGAAATGGTCCGAAACCCGGCGATAGCTGGACGTTGATATCTTGCCCATGGCGACAACTCCTTGACGGGTATCAAAGCAAGAGTATCGCATATCAGCCCTTAACGGGCGGTTTCACACGCGCCCGCTTCAACCGGTCCGGGCATGACTCGGGCCCGCGCCTAGAATTCGCGCACCAGTGCGATGTCGAGACGCGTATCGGTCTGCTCGCTGCCGACCTGTTCCTCGAACTCGTGACGAATGCGCAAGCCGGTTTCCAGAGCCCACGCTCCGGCGATCGAGGTCGTCACGGCAAACCGCTGCTCGAGCCGCGAGCCGCCGCCAATGAAGCCGGTCGTCTCGGCGGTGAAGTTCGTGGTCTCGGTCAGCGCCCAAGCGAAGACCGAGCCGAGTTCGAGAACCGCATCGGTCTCTTCCATGACCAGCGGATCATTGGGCTGTCGGTAGCGCGCACCGGCACCGGCCCGCAGGTCCCAGTTCATCGCCTCGCTGTCGATGACCTCGAACGTGCCACCGGCGGTCAGGAAGGCCGAGCTTTCATAGCTGCCCAGATTGTCACGCTCATAGGAGCCGCCGACATAATAGCCCCAGCGGTCGACCAGCTGCCGGTCGGCACGGGCGTCGATCAGCCAGTTGTCACGGGTCACGGCATTGTCACTCTCGGTGTAGAAATACTCGAACTTGGAATTGAGCCCCCAGCCGCCGTCCAGCTCGCGATCGAGGTGCAGCGCAAACGCATAGTCAGAGAGGTCGGTGTTTCCGCTTTCAATCTGCAGGCCAAGACTGATGCGGCCCGACCAGGTGTCCGGCTGCACGAAGCCTGCGAAACGACCCAGTCGCGTCTGCGATCCGGTATCGGCCTCAGCCATCGCGGTTGCGGGCTCGAGCGCCGGCGCGGGGGCAGGCTCGGGCGTGACAGCGGCGGTAGCTATGGCGGTTTCGCGCGGCGACCAATCGGCGAACAGCACAAGCCGGTGCGGCAGATCCGTGTCGAGCGCGTCGAGGACATCGGCGCGCCCGCCCTCGGCTGTCATCGCGACCAGCTCGGCGGTTTCCCGGAAACCGGCATCATCCTGGTGGGCATCGGCATTGATCAGCAGGGCCCGCAGCGGCGCCGGCAATTCGGCGTGCGCGGTGGCACCGAACAGGAAACCCGTCAGGGCAAGACAAAGAGTAACAAGGCGCATCGGGGACTCCTGGCTACACACGTCACGCCACGTCCCGGCGCTTCGGGCCGCGATGAAACACAGTCAGGCAGGCATGTAAATCTTTGCGCCTGCACGGCAAGCGACGGAGCGGCGTGGTCGGTCAGTCGAACGCGTAGAGCAAGGACACGTCCAGACGGACATCGGTCGGGTCAAAACCTGCCCGCTCCTCGAATTCGTGCTCGATGCGCAGACCGGTCTGTACGGCCCAGTCACCGAACAGGCGATTGGTCAGGGTGAAGCGCTGGTCAATCCGGGAGCCGCCGCCCGCGAAGGCGGTCGTCTCGGACGCGAAGCTGGCGGTATCGGAAATCCGGTAGTGAAAACTCGACCCGCCTTCCGCGACCCAGTCGGTCAACGTCTCTGCGGTCAGTCGGTCCTCCCGGAAGCGCTGGCCGGCACCGGCGCGCAGCACCCAGTTGGACTTTGGCCCGTCGACCGCGTGCCAGATACCGCCCGCGGTCACGAAAGCCGAACGCTCATAGATGCCGATAAGGTCGCGCTCATAGGAACCGCCACCGTAATAGCCGATGCCACTGTCCAGCTCCCGCGTCGCCCGAAGCTCGACCAGCCAGTTGTCCCGCGTGGTCCGGGTGGTGCTCTCGGAGAGGAAGTATTCGAACTGGCTGTCGATGCGCCAGCCATGCTCAAGCTCGCGATCGAGCTCGAAGGCAAAGGTGAAATCGGTCAGCTCCGAATTGCCGCGCTCAAGCTGGATACCGGCCCGGACATGGCCGGCCCAGCTATCATCGGCCAGCCGCCGGATCGAGCCGGCCAGCCAGCCCCCCGACCCGTCGGGCGCTTCGCTCAATGCGATCGGTGCACCGCCCAGGTCGCGGTGCTCTTCGTGCGGGGTTTCAGGGGTCGCGGTATCCGGTGTCTCAGCGGGGGGGCGTGGCGGGTGCCGGTGTAGGCGCAGGGGCAGGCAACGGCCAGTCGGCGACGGCCCCGGCCCGATGCGGCAGATCGGAGAGGATGAAGGCGTGCACCGTCGCGCGCCCCCCCTCGACCAGCACCGACACCATGTCGGCGGTCTCCAGGAAACGGGTATCGTCATCCTGACGATCCGCCGCCTCGCTGAGCAGCGCCTGGTAGGGTTGCGGCAGGTCCGCAACAGCCCGACCCGACAGCATTGCCATCATCACAATGGAAGCGGCCAGAACGACCTGCGCGCGAGACCCCATGCTCTTCACCCCGACTTGCCGCGAGCCCGGACAGGCCGCAGATTTCGGCATCCTGCCTAGCCAAACAGTCTTAATATTTGGTGGGTTGGGCGTCCGCCCCGCCAGGTTTTCCGGCTGGTGCGTGATCACGAGCGCCGCCGGGAAGAGTGCTGTCTTGTTGCCCGCGATAGGCGTATGATCAGACGTCGCCCGGCCGCTGGCGGGGCACGTTCACAAGGATGAACCCCATGGCCAAAGGCCAGAAACGCTCGAACAAAGAGACCAAGAAACCCAAGGCCGAGAAGAAGGCCCCGGAAAAAGAACTCGCCCCGACCTCTGTCGGCGGCGTGATGGACCGGACCCGCAAGTAAGCGGCCCGACCGCCGGCCCGGTTTGGCGGGGCCCTTGCCCCGCCCCGGCTGCGCTCACGCCCGGCTGCGGCGGTTTCCAACGCCCCTCTCGGCGTCAGTCACCCCACCATCACCCACCTCACCATCACCCCGAACGAAAAAACCGCCAGCCCGAAGGCCGACGGTTTTCCCATTTGTCGCGATTCTGGATCTGGCCTTCAGCCGGGGCGGCAACGCCCGGGGCTTCCTGGAGAGACCACAAGGACAGTGTATGATGCGCTAGGCTGCCAGCTCACCAAAAACTGCCTTCAACCGAAGATCCAAACCCTTAAAACCACTGATCATCGGATCACCTCCTTTCGCTTGCTGCTGTTGGCAGAAAAGCTAGCACAGGTGAGCGCGGCGGCAAGGGCAAGCTGACGGGTCGCGCTATTGCGGCAGGAGCGGGCCGTAGCTGATCTCGTGCGGGTCGAACCAGCACGTCTCTTCCGCTCCGACATAGCTGGTCTCCCAGCTTGCACAGGTCACGCTGTCCGGCCCCTCACCGCCATTGGGCAGGAAATAGAGCGTGCCGCTGATCGTCACCGACCCGTCCCCGGCCTGGCTCCACGTCCCGAGCTCTCCGAATTTCAGATTGCTCGCGGTTGGGAAGGGGGTCGGCGAACCGACATGGGTGATCGTCACCGGTCCCGAGCGTTCACCCACTCCGAAGGTGATGGTCAGGCTGGAGGCCGTTTCACTTCCGTAATGGGTCAGATAGACCTGCCCCGAGGGCGAGGGAAACGCCCCGTCCTGCGCGGTCGCGGCGGAGACCGGGACAAGGCCGGACAGGACACTTGCGGCAAGCGACAGGCTGAGGCCGCGACGCAAGGCTTGATGGCGTTTGGCAGCGCGGTTGTTTTCGAGGCAGGCCGGCATGGCAGGGCTCCGTCTTCGGCGTTTTCGGGCGCGGCTCGGGAGACGCTATTCGATGCGGGTGATTTCCCAGGCCAGGGAGCCGCCGGCCGGGCCGAGCCAGCACACGCCGGTCGCTTCCCAATCGCCGCCGACGGACTCGATATTGGCGCCGATCGGATAATCCGGCCAGCTGCGGCAGTAGGGGCGCTCGCCCCACGGGTCCATCCAGAAGATATCAGCGTCGACATAGATTTCCCCATTCGACTCTTCACTCCACTCCGAGCTCCAGGGATCGCTGCCCATCGCGTCCTCGATACCCGAGACCGTGACCTGCCCGCCGGACTCGAAACGGATCGTCGCGGTATCACCCACGCGGGCAAAGTCGGTGTTGCGCGTGGCGACGGCCTGGAATGTCTGACCGGCCGGGCCGCCCTGCGCCAGAGTGGCGGGAGCGAGCAGGCAGACAGCAAGGCTGGAGATGATCAGTGTTTTCATGGACGTCGCCCTTCGATCCTGGGAGCATGATTGTATTCGCGAGGGCGGCGCTATTGCGTCCGCGTCACGCCGAGAACATGGGGATTGGTGATCCAGCACAGGCTGGACGGATCGGCACTGGCGCCGACCTCTATCTGTGGCCAGTGATCACACGTGACGCTGCTCTCGCCCTCGGCGAGCAATTGCAGGTCCGGCCGCGGCGGCATCTCATTGCCCTCATCATAGCCGTCATCAGTCGGATCACCCATGATCGACACGCCACCGCCATCCGGGCTCCACCAGCCGCTCCCGCCGGGCTGGTCGGCCCCGCCGATCCCGCTATCGGTGTAGCTGTCGACCATCCCGTTCGCGTCGAAGGAGAATTTGATCGCACCGCCATAGGTCGGCGACACGTTGGCAAAGGTCAGCTCATAGACCTGACCGGCCGGGCCGGTCGCCGCGTCATCGGCAAGGGTCGGCGCGGCAGAGCCGCCGGCCAGACCCAGACCGATCGCGAGGCAAAGCGCTGCGCTGAACCGTGTCGTCATGGAAATCCCCTGAAGTCGTTCGTGTTTCGGCAACAGGGATAACCGCGCAGAATTAAAATCCGGTCAGTCCGATCGGGCGAATTTTATCGACCGGCGAAAACCGGCGCCCGTCCGCGCCCGCTAGCGACCGGCCCCGTCAAACGGACCATGGTCATAGCTGACGACGCGGGCGAGCTTCCAGCCGTCTTCATCCTCACGCCAGATGTGCAGGAAGCGGCCCTGGCCGTGCGGCGCATCGGCGCCGTAATTGACGAAGGCATGCCAGCCGGTCTCGATCGCGCCATAGCCGGGCACCGGCCAGACCTCGATCGAGCCGGGCGTCAACTGGCGCCGGAAATTGCCGCAGATCGAGGTGTTGACCGACTGGATCAGCGCCTCGCGGCTGAGCTCCAGACCGGCCACGTCGTGATAGAATTCGATATCCTCGGCGACCATGGCGCCGAACCCCTCGCCGTCACAGGAATTGAAGGCGGCGAAAATCCGGGCGTCGAGCGCGACGATGGTGTCGTGCAGCGTGGGTTCAGCGGCCGGCTGGACGGCCAGGACGAGGGCGGCAAGAAGCGGGGACATGGGATTACTCCGGTGACAGGCCGCCACCCTGCGCCCGGCCGCATCGACGCACCAGCGGGACCGGCGGCAAGCCCGTCCCGCCCGAACCGGACCGGATTCGTCCGCCGCGAAATTTCCAGGTGCAAAACCGCAGCGACTGGCGTAAATCCCGCGCGCTGCGGGCCGGGGCGGGAGGCCGTCTTCGCGCGGTGGGTTCGTCACCATCCATGTCCGATACGGCGTTTGACTGCGTCGCCTGCGGAGCCTGCTGTTTCAGCCGCCATCCGCGCTATCTCGTCCTCTTGCCGGAAGACCAGGCCCGGGTCGGCCCGCACGCCCTGCCCCCGGACAGCCTGTTTGAAGAGGCCGACCGCACCTTCATTGACTTCTCCTGTGGCCATTGCACCCATCTCGACCTGACCACCGGCCAGGCCCTGTGCCGCGTCTACGACCACCGCCCCGAAGCCTGCCGCGCCTTCCGGGCCGGCAGTTTCGAATGCCAGAAGGCGATCCGCGCCAATGGCATCATGGGCGAAAAGGTCCGGCCGGACCGGGTCGCCTGAGCGCGTGGCCCCGGCGCTGGCGCCGGGAAAAATGGGATGCGAGGCCCCTCACCTTGAATCCTCCTCCCGGTCGGGGCGAGGCGGTGCGCCTGGCGCGGAGTCCTCAACCCGGCCGAGCGGCATGGACCTCCGGTCCGTGTCCCGCTTGAAAACCGTCCACGGCAGGGTGTGGAAAGCTCCACAAACATCACCGTCATCCCACCGTCGCGGCATCGCCGCGATCCGGGGGCCCCCAGCCCACCAGCCAGACGCCCTGCCTCCACCAACCCGCCAAGCGAACGCCCCGGAAAGCCAAATCCCCCAGGGGAACACAAACAGCGCGTTTATCTGAGCCGCTTCGCCGTCGAGTTGTCGCGCAGATCGTCCGAGATCCAGCAGATATTATCGGCCGTTTCTCCCACGGCGATCTCCGGCCAGCTTTCGCATTCATTGGACAGATAGGAGTTGCCAAGGCCAAAAAACACCGGCGCCACAGTGCCGAGCTGGATCACCCCGTAATCGCTGTACTCCGAATCAGAACAGTTGAACGCATAGGACAAGTCCATTTGGATCTCGAGTGAGCAGAAGTCGAAATTCAGTTTGAGCTGATAGAGCTGTCCGGCCGGCGAACCACCCGCCTCATCAGCGGACGCAGCGCCAAGCGGCATGGCGCCGAGCGCCAGTCCGATTACAACGGTCTTCATCCAGTCAGCCATGATTATTCCCTTCCATTATCGGGTTCAGCCTGCGCGATCAGGGATTAAGGAGGGCTGAAGCGGCCCCGCCCGTTCTGTCCGCCCTCTTCGGCGGCGAGATGTGGTGTTCGGGGGAGGTGTGGAGAGCTTGGAAATGGGTGTGTGTCCCCGGTTTTTGGAGCGGCATGGACCTCCGGTCCGTGTCCTGCTTGAAAACCGTCCACGGCATGGTGTGGAAAGCTCCACAAACATCACCGTCATCCCACGGTCGCGGCATCGCCGCGATCCGGGGGACCCCAGCTCACCAGCCAGACGCCCGGCCTCCACCAACCCGCCAAGCCAACGCCCCGGAACGCCGAGGTCCCCCGGATGCCCGCAACGCGGTCACCGTGGGATGACGGGGGAGAGAGAGAGAGAAAGCGAAAGGACGTATCCCGTCAAAAAGCGAGGCCCGCCTTCTCCCCAACCGGGCAGAAGGTGCCCAAAGGGCGGATGAGGGGTACGCGGCACCAACCGCGCCAGACATAACTTTCCCAGGCCGCTCCGCGGCCGCCCCCTCCCCTTGAATCCTCTCCCCGGTCGGGGAGAGGCGGTGCGCCTGGGGCGTGCCCGCCGGCCAGCACTCACGCGCACCGCGAAAAATTGAAGACTCTTCTCCTCAAATCAAGCCGATTACAGCTTCAGCCAGAAGGCTAAACAGAACGAACCAAACGCCAATTATCAGCTCACTGCGCCGAGCCGGACTTTGTCCGGCCGCAACGACGTGACTCCAGATGTTTACCGGCGCTGGATTGAGAAACTCGATCAGAGCCTCATTGCCCAAATTTCCGGCAAGCTTGGCCGCTATCTCGGAATTGACGAATATCGTTGCTTCCGAAGCATTATTCTTCCGCCGTAATTCGTCGAAGTTTAATTCAAGGTCCGTCCGAAGACTGCAGACCCGAGCTGGTTCACCTATTTGTATCCAACGCCCCCGGGCGACCAGGTCGGCAGAAACGCGAATTTTTTCATCGTCCAACGTCTCATCGCGCTCGATTGTAACTTTCACCCGCTGACGCCCATTGTCGCGCGCGAAGGCTCGCCGAATAGATTGTAAAAGATACCAGAGCGCGACGACAGACAGCGAACCGAGTACCAAAAAAAGAATACCAAGAGTACCGGAATCAAGCGCGCTTAAGCGCGATCCAGCCAACTGAAGAGATGTCATACTGAGCCCCCCAAATGCAATTATAGCGGGAAAGCGCAGGGCGCACCCAAACTTTTGCGCGTTCCGTCTTCGATGTAGTCAGCCCCGCATTTCGCCATCACCGAACAACGCTGGTTGAGAGCAAGCTGCAGCGGCCAATTCCGACGCGCCCCTGGCGCGGAGGAAGGCATGAAACCCTTGCCAGCAAGGGGCCGTATTGAAGTCCCGCGGTCAAGGGTGACCACCGCAAAGCGGCGGCTCCGCCGCCCTTGACCGCGGGACTTCAATACGGCGGGGTCTCGGCATGAGGTTTATGGGGGGAGGTGTGGCGAAGCGGGGAATTGGTGTGTGTATCCCTGCTCTTCCCTATCTGCGGACGGATTGTGACCACAATCACAGTCGGTCCAATTTTCTTGCGCTATGGAACTTCTGTAAGGGAGCTCTCAATGACACTTAGTCCAACAGATCAGCTTGTGTACACGACCGTCAAAATTACGACCCGTAGTGCGAATGGCAGCGGAAGTGGCACCGGCTTTTTCTTCCGGTTTTGTGAATCCGATGAGCACCACATTCCAGCGATCGTCACCAACAAACACGTTATTGAAGGCGCGGTCGACGGCGAAATCAGCCTTTGCGTTAGAGACAAGGAATCCGACACCCCAAAAATAGGAACATTTCACACCGTCCAAATTCCCGATTTTGAAAAACTCTGGATTAAACACCCAGAAAACAACGTTGACCTCGCAGTGTTGCCGTTGGCTCCACTTCTGAAGTTCTTGGAAAAAGACAGTATCACCCCCTTTTTCATCGCGTTTTCAAAACAGGTATTAGCTGACGACAAATTCCTCGCCCAACTCCAAGCCCTAGAAGATATCGTGATGATCGGCTACCCAATCGGCCTATGGGATTCTGTGAACAACATGCCCATAATTCGTCGAGGATGCACTGCGACTCCTCCATTCATTGATTTCAATGGCGAGCCGCTTTTTCTTATCGACTGCGCGTGCTTCCCAGGGTCCAGCGGATCACCAGTATTACTTTTTAATACAAGTGGTTACATGGACAAATCGGGCAACACCAGCCTTGGTGGGATCCGCGTGAAGTTGCTTGGCGTCTTATTTGCGGGTCCCCAGTTTACTGCGAAAGGCGAAATCAAAGTTCAACCGGTTCCAACGAATAATATCCCGATAGCCGAGTCTAAAATTCCAATAAATCTGGGTTACTGCGTGAAAGCTACTCAACTCGACTGGTTCGAGGAATACTTCAGAGCCGAAGGTTCCTTCCCCTAGTCAATCGGCTCCCGCGCCTCCCTTTCCTCACTCAGATAATTTTCGCCGGCTAACGCCTTGAATGCCTCGGCCTTGGCCTGCATCCGCTCTTCGGCTTCACCCACCAAATTCGGCGCGCAGACTGAGGGACATGGACCTCTGGTCCGTGTCCCGGGGAATGGCCCTGGATCGGGGCGGCATGAGACGCGGGGTCTGGATGGGACACGTACCGGAGGTACATGTCCCTCTGCAGAGCCTCAGTCGATGGGCTCCCGAACCGTCCCATCCTCCGACAAATAAATCTCCCCACCCTTCTCGCGGAACTCGGCCGCCTTCTCCGCCATCCCGGCATCGACCTCATTCGGCGCCCGCGCAGACCCAAACCGGTCCCGGATCTCGCGTGTAATCTCCATCGAGCAGAATTTCGGTCCGCACATGGAGCAGAAATGGGCGACCTTGTGGGCTTCTTTCGGAAGGGTCTTGTCGTGGAAATCGCGGGCGGTTTCCGGGTCGAGGGCGAGGTTGAACTGGTCTTCCCAGCGGAATTCGAACCGGGCGCGTGACAGGGCGTCGTCGCGGATTTTGGCGGCGGGGTGGCCCTTCGCCAGGTCACCCGCATGGGCGGCGATTTTATAGGTGATCACGCCGGTCTTGACGTCATCGCGGTCGGGCAGGCCCAGATGTTCCTTGGGCGTGACATAGCAGAGCATGGCACAGCCGAACCAGCCGATCATGGCGGCGCCGATGCCACTGGTGATGTGGTCGTATCCCGGCGCGATATCGGTGGTGAGCGGGCCCAGCGTGTAGAAGGGCGCCTCGTGGCACTCCTTCAGCTGCTTGTCCATATTCTCCTTGATCTTGTGCATGGCGACATGGCCCGGCCCCTCGATCATCACCTGGCAGCCCTTGGCCCAGGCGATCTTGGTGAGCTCGCCGAGGGTCTCCAGTTCGGCAAATTGCGCGCGGTCGTTTGCGTCGGCGATGGAGCCGGGGCGCAGGCCGTCGCCCAGCGAGAAGGAGACATCATAGGCGCGCATGATGTCACAGATCTCCTCGAAATGGGTGTAGAGGAAGCTCTCCTTGTGGTGGGCCAGGCACCATTTCGCCATGATCGAGCCGCCGCGCGAGACGATGCCGGTGACCCGGTCGGCGGTGAGCGGCACATAGGCCAGGCGCACGCCGGCATGGATGGTGAAATAGTCCACCCCCTGCTCGGCCTGCTCGATCAGCGTGTCGCGGAAGACCTCCCAGGTCAGGTCCTCGGCAATGCCATTGACCTTCTCCAGCGCCTGGTAGATCGGCACGGTACCGATCGGGACGGGCGAGTTGCGCAGGATCCATTCGCGGGTGTTGTGGATATTCTTGCCGGTCGAGAGGTCCATCACCGTGTCACCGCCCCAGCGGATCGACCAGACCATCTTGTCGACCTCTTCCTCGACCGAGGACGCGACGGCGCTATTGCCGATATTGGCGTTGATCTTGGTCAGGAAATTGCGGCCGATGATCATCGGCTCGAGTTCCGGGTGGTTGATATTGGCCGGGATGATGGCGCGGCCGCGGGCGATCTCGTCGCGCACGAATTCGGGGGTGACGTGTTCGGGGATCGAGGCGCCAAAGCTCTCACCGTCGGCGAGGCGTTCGGCGGCGCCCTCGACGGCCTGTTTGCGCCCGAGATTCTCGCGCTCGGCGACATAGATCATTTCCGGCGTGATGATGCCGGCGCGGGCAAATTCGTATTGCGTCAGCGGCTGACCCGGCACGCCCTTCAGCGGCCTGTGCGTGGCCGGGAATTCGCGGGCGAGATACTTGCCCGTGGCGCCGCCATTATCGAGCGGGGAGAGCGCGCGGCCCTCATACTCGGTGACCTGGCGGTCCTTGTACCAGGCCAGACGATGGCGCGGCAGGCCGGTCTCAACGGTGATGCTGGCGTTCGGGTCCGAATAGGGGCCCGAGGTGTCATAGACGCGCACCGGCGGCTCATTGGCCGTGGGATGAAGGTCGATCTCGCGATGCGGCACTTTCAGCGACGGGTCTGCCTTGGGCGAGGTATAGATGCGCCGCGAGCCCGGCAAAGGCCCGGTGGTGACCTTGGGCGTCTCGAATTCAGACTGGTGGGTGGGCTTGTTCATGATGGCGCGCCTTCTGGCTAAAGTGGCAGTCGCCGACGCGCGCTCAAGGCGGCCCCCGCGCACGCGGCGCGAAGCCTGCTCCATCCCGACGCCGGCATGACCCGGATCCGGTCCTAAGGGTGACATCTCAGCCCCGCGCACAACGCGAACGGGGCACCCCTTGGAACTGTTGTGACCAGCCTGAACGCGGCGCGCTGATTTGGCAAGCAAAGCCGGTCAGCGCTGGCCGTTGAGCAGGCGCTCGCGAATGAGGCGTTCGATCGCGCGCGGATCCTTGATCCCGACGAGGGCGCGATCATCGCTGCTCTGGCCGAGCCCATAGGCGCGACGGATCCATTGCGTGTCGCCATCGCGAAAGATCAGCGATCCGCGTGTGCCGGAGCCGAGACGGGTCAACGAGCCCAGCTCACCCGGACCATAGCTGCTGACCCGCCCGCCGGCGCCCAGGATGATCACGCGCTTGTCGGTCACCGCATAGATCGTCGAGAAAGCCGACAGCACACGACGCAGGCTGAGGCCGAACATCACCAGGCCGATCACCACGAACATCAGCCCCCAGAGCGGGAAGAGTATGCCCATCATGCCGGCGTCGGCACTGGCCGTCATGCCACGGGCCATCAAGGTCCAGACGATCGCGAACAGGGTCCAGGGGATGGTAAAGAGCGTGCGCAGGCCACCGCGCGTCCAGCCCAGCCGGACCGGGTCCGGACGCCCGCTCCACAGGATACGCTCGCCACGATCCAGCTCGGGCTGGAGGCGCTGGGTCAGTTCGATGTCCACTTGGAAGCCCTCTGCCTCGACCGCGGGTCCCGATCCGGCCCCGCTGCCGGAAATGACACCGGTTCGAGCCGCCCAGGCAAGCGCTTTGCGGACCCGTTCAGGCCCGGTTCAAGCGCGACCGGCTTGTCTTATCGCCTGATGCCACCGGAGTCCGACCGCGATGATACCGTTCGCCCTTGTCCTTCTGGGCTTGATGCCCGCCGATAGAGACACCGACCGCGGGGCCGATACCGGTCCGCAGTCCGGCCGGTATGTCGAGCGCGCCGTGGACGGCCGCGCGGCCTGTGACGTGGCCGACGCCAATCGCTTCACCCTCCACCTCGCGCCCGGCGGCGAGCCGCCGCACCCGCGCTCGGCCAATGTCGGGCGGATCGATCTGGCGCTGGCGGGATGGGCAGATGGCTACATTCTCACTGCCCGCGATGATCGCTGGCACTTTGGCGGCGGGCGTCCGCACACGGTGGGAACGATGCGCGACGGCGTCACCAGCGCTTTCCTCACCGGACGTTTCGAGCTGGTGCTAGCCGCCGGCGCAGCCGGGAACGAGGCCGGGAGCGGGTCGGGGGACGAGTTGGGGGGCGAGTTTGGCGACCTTCGGCTGATCGACGCCCGATTCAATCCCGTCCGTCTTGGCAGCGCGGCCAGCGTCCAGCCCTGGGTGATCGACGGCGCCGGGCCGGATGGCCGGCCCCTGCGTCCGTTCAGCCGGTGTGACGGCTAGCTGTCAAAGCCCAGCCAGAGCAGGCCCACCCCGGCCAGCGCAATGGCCACCGCCCAGATCCGCATCAACAAGCGATTGCCGACCAGTTGGTCATGGACAGCCAGCAGGCCAGGCGGTGCAAGGATCAGGAAGACCCCCTTGAACAGGGCGAGTCAGCCGATGAGCGTAACCGCCATCGCTTCGGCACCACCCGCCCCGCCGCGCAGGGCGAGGATGGTGACGCCCATCGCAAAGGCGAGGATGCCGGTCAGGAAACGCAGCAAAAAGCTCGTCCGGAGCTCGGCGACGAGGCCGACCAGCCGGTCGAGCTGAAGGAAGACGCCGATCCCGGCGACGAGAAAATAGAGACCGAGGACACGAAGCCAGAAATCGGTCAGGGACGCAGTATCGAACATGGGCAGACCCTTCGCTCGTGGTGCAAGCCCAGCCTGCGCCCAAAGCGGATGCCCGGCAACTGCCTCGCGACCCGGTCCGCTACTCGGCCCGCGTGAACGTCCCCGTCCCCGTCCAGATCATGCGCACGACCGCACCGCTTTCATCACGTTCAAACCGGAATTCCTGGACCTCTTCGAAGGGGGAGGCCTGGCCGGCGAACACGTCCGTCACCGCTGGCACCATATTGCCGCTCATATCGCCCCAGTTGAAGATCAGGGCCGGGCCGACCGGGCGCAGCTCGACATCGAAATAGGGTTCGCCATTGGTCCAGCGGCCGGCATAGTCGGCCAGCTCATCGGCGCTCGGCGACCAGCTCCAGCCGCCCCAGCGTGGCTCGCCCATTACCGCATTGCGCTGTTCAAGACGGGCGTCGAGATAGCGCTCGATGCGTTGCGGATACTGCTCGATGCGGATCTGGCGCATCCGCTCGGCGGTTTCGCTCTCGGTGAGAAACTGGAAATACATGTTGATCGTGCGGCTGGTCAGCCAGCCGGTCATGTTGTCGGAATTGGAGAAGGCCGCGATGCCGACACCAAGGTCCGGCGAGAAGGCCATCTGGGTGCGGATCCCGGTATAGCCGCCGCCATGGACGTAGAAGTCATGGCCGTCAAAGTCACAGATATTCCAGCCCAGCGCGTATTGCGAACAGGGCAGTTCGGCGGCGTTGCGGCGATCTTCCTGATGGGTCTCGACATAGCCGGTCTGGGCTGCCGCCACCATCGCCGCCGTGATGCCGCTGCCCCCGGGTCCCTCGCCGCGCAGTTGCAGCTGCAGCCAGGTGGCCATGTCATCGACCGAGGTCACCAGACCGCCGGCCGACTGCATCATGCCGTCGGTCTTGGGGCGGATCTCGAACCAGCCGACCTCCTCGCCCATCCAGTGATGCCCCCAGGACAGCTCATTGATCGGGAAGTCCGAGGTCCGGGCCGAAGTGCGATCCATCTCCAGCGGCTCGAAGACATAGAGGTCGAGCCAGTCCTGCCAGGACCGGCCGGTCGCGGTCTCGAGGATGGCGCCGTAGATATTGTAACCCAGATTGTCGTAGCGGAAGCCGGGGTCCCGGGGCGATGAGTACGCCTCGATCAGGCGCGGATAGTCCGCCGGATCGACATGGCCGACATATGCTTCCAGCATGGTCACGGCCCCGTTCTCGATCGGAACCTGATGGGTGATCAGGTCGCGCAGCGTCCAGTCGGCGGCCGTCACCCCCTCGGCCAGGACAAGATCAGGCCAGTAATCGCTGATGGCGCTATCCAGCGGCAGGATCCCCTCCGCGTCGAGGCGGGCCGCCAGGAGGCCCATATAGGCCTTGGTCTGGGAGGCGATATAGATCGGCGTGTCCGTCGTCATCGGTGCACCGGACACCGCCCGGCGCTCGCCCATCACCCGCCGCATCAACACGTCGTCCGCAGTCACCACCACGACGGCATAGCCCGGACCCAGGTCAGGGAATTCATTGAGGAAGGCGTCGAGGCTGGCCGCCGCGCCCTCCGGCGTTTCGGCGAAAACGGCCGGGCCGATGGCGAGGCAAGGCGCGAGCGCGATGGCGGTCGCGAGACTGAGGGATTTGAGCATTCGGGGTCTCCGGGTCGGGGTGCCGTGGGTCCGGCTTGATTTGTCACAAGGCTAGTGCTGCCGGGCCGTCAGGTCTTGAACGGATGTAACATCGCATTGGTTCCGGGCAGCAAGCCGGTCAGGCGGCGAGCAGGGTCCGCAAATGGCTGGGTGTCAGGCCGGTCTGGCGCCGGGTCGCGCGGGTGAAATGTGCCTGATCGGCAAAGCCGCCGGTCTGCGCCGCGGCGGCAAGGCTGGCTCCGCCAACCAGGTCGGCAAGCGCACGGCTGACCTTGCAGCGCAGGCGGTAGAGGCTCGGCGGCAGGCCGTAGTGGCGGGTAAAGCTGCGCGACAGATGGACCCGGTGAACGCCTGCCGCCGCGGCAAGCCCGCTGAGGTCGTGAGCGTCAGTATCGTCATGCAGCCAGTCGCGGACCCGGGAGAGCCAGGGGTCCGGCGCATCACCGGTCTGCCCCGGTGCAGGGTGGGTGCCGGCCACGAGGTCGGCGAGGGCAAGATCGGTCACCGGGTTTCCATCAGCCAGCATTGTCGCGGCAGCGAGTACATCATGCACGGCTTTCCGCTCGCCGTCGCTGGCTGACCAGCGCCAGTCGTCCAGACCGGGGATGGCATCACAGAGGTCGGACTCAGGATCAATATTGAGGGCGAGAACGAGGCTTCCGCTGCGGCCATAGACGTTGGCATGCGGACAGCCCGCCGGCTTGATGCCGCGGCTCAGATCGACAAGCTCGAACTCGCGCCCGGCGCTGCGCTCGCGCAACTCGCCGGCCAGCAACCAGGAAACCTGGTGGCGGTCATGGACATGACTGTCCATGTGCGCGCCCGGCGCATACCAGCTTAAACGGACATCAAGGCCCGCCCCGCTTGCCAGTCTTCTCTGCCGTCCCATGCCACCCCCGGTCATCTGCATCCTCACCGTGATGCACAGCCACGGGTGAATGGATGCTGATCGGCGGATGAAACATCAGTTCAGCGCGACCCGGCGCGCGTGGCAAGCGTCGAACAGGCCGAGAAAGGCGGTGGCGTCCTGATTGCCGCGGCGGCTGGCGTCGGTCAGGTAGGCCCGCGCCCGGTAGGGATCATCGACGGCCCGGCCATCGGACAGCATCAGCCCGGCCAGCAGGGCGGCGAGATCACCGTGGTGCTCGTCGGAAATCCGGGTCATGGCCCGTTCGGCGCGCTCGGCCTGTCCGGGCCAGCGAGCGGTCGCGAGCGTCAACTGTGCCAGGGCACGGGTGTCACCGGCTTCCAGCAGGGTGCCGCCCCAGTAGAAGGCCGCGGTCTGGACCGGGACCCGGCGTTGCGCCGCCATCGCGCGCAGCTGTTGCTCCATGCCGGCGCTCACACCCTGCAGATAGCTGTCGCGGTGCTGGTCGTAGCGCTGGCAGTCCGCCGATTGCGCCTCGGCCTCGCTCCAGCCGATCAGCGCCGCACCAAGACCCCAGCCAAGCGCCACCATCCACGCCAGATTTGTCCGATTTCGGGCCATCTTTCCCTCCCAGATTGACATCTGGCAGGACTGTCGCAGCCGCCTTTTAACGCCCGCCCAATTGGGAAGGCCAATATTTCAGTAATTTCAATATATTAACCCTAATGCGCCGGCTCACGCCCGGCGGACCGGAACTTGCATCGCGTGCAGGCACATCAAAGGACGAGACCATGGGACATTTCCTGTTTCGCGACGGTCACGGTCATCTCGAGGAGAAGGCCAATAATTTCACGGCCATGCGCATCCTGTTTGCGCTGGTGGTTCTCTATGGCCATGCCCTGATGATCCCGCTGGGCCTGCCCTATGTCGGCGTCTGGGCGACCACGGTCGACTTCATCGTCCAGTGTGCACTCGACGGCTTTTTCATCCTCTCCGGCTACATGATCACGGCCAGCGCCATGAAATCGCGGGCCATTGGCCGCTATGCCAGCGCCCGGATCTTCCGCATCTTCCCGGGCCTGATCGTCACGGTTCTGCTGCTCTGGCTGGTGGTTGGTCCCTTGTTCACGAGCCTGCCGGCCGGCCAGTACTGGTCGCAGCTACAGACCTGGCTCTTCCCGCTCGACCTGATCAGCCAGGTCGACCCGATGGCCGGACTGCCGGGCGTGTTCGAAGGCTCGCCGATGGGCGAGAACATGAATGGCCCGCTCTGGACGATCCGCTATGAGTTGATGGCCTATGTCGGCGTCGGTGTGCTGATGCTGGTCGGCCTCTATCGCCGCAATGCCCAGGTCCTGCTGTGGACCGCCCTCACCCTCGCCTTCGGCATGCTGGTGGAAACCTTCGGCTATGTCGGCCTTGGCGAGGAAACGATCGGCACCCTGGCCCGTTTCGCTCCGGCCTTCATGGTCGGCGCAGCCTTCCACGCCGGCCGCCAATATGTCCGCCTGAGCCCGGCCCTGGTCGGCCTGACGGCCTTGGCGGCGCTGGCTACGCACGGGACGCCGCTGGGCTGGATGATGGTCGATATCACCCTCGCCTCGGCTTACCTCTGGCTCGGTTATGCCCGCATTCCCGGCCGGATCGGGGCGGCCGTCCGCGACGTCGAGGACGTTTCTTACGGCATTTATATCCTGCACTGGCCGATCGGCATGATGGTGTTCGCGCTGCTGCCGACCCTGAGCACGACGGCCCTGGCCGTGATCATGCTGCCGCTCGCCATCGGAGCCGGATGGGCCTTGCGGGTTCTGGTCGAGAAACCGGCCCTCGCCTTCAAGTCACGGCTTGGCCGTCGTCAGACAGCGCCGTCCCCGGCAGTCGGCGCGGCCGGCTAGCGATCAGCCCTCGGCGGCGGTTCCAAACAGCGCCATCGCGACACCCAGCACGGCGAGCCCGGCATGCAGGCCGGCGCTCGCCCGCTTGCCGGCCTGCCAGCGACCGGTCGCGGCGATCGCGGCCTGGATCGCGTAGTAGGCGGCAAAGGCCCGCGAGGCATAGGCAATGATCTCGAACAGGTCGGCCGTCCAGGTCAGCACCAGACCGACCCCGACCAGCGCAGCATAGGCTTGACGGGCCGATATCCGCTTGCCGCTCAATTCGACGAACAGGCCTCCAGCCCCGCCGGTATCGGCAATGGCCGCGGAGAACTGGGCGCTCAGGGCCGCCGCGACCAGCAGCAGCGGCAGGATCGGCGCCACCAGTCCCATCAGGTCAACAATCGCGGTCTCGCCGAAAGGCAGCTCGTCCGGCGTGAAGGCGAAGGCGAGCAGACCGACATAAACAACGTAGATTCCGGTTGCGATCCATTGGGCCCAGCGCATGGTACGGATGCGCATCGCGGCGTCATAGCGATCGCCGAGATAGCGCGAGGTCTCGAAGCCCTGGATGGTGATAACCAGTCCAAAGGCGAGGGTGAGGGCCGACCAGCCGGTCTGGCCGGGTACGGTGATCGACAGGGCACCGCCGGCGGCGCGGTCGCCATTGAACAGGACCAGCCCGGCGATCAGGCCGAAGATGATGGCCAGCTTGACGCTGACGAAGACCTGCTCGAGATGTTCCAGCGCGCCGAAACCCCGGGTCCAGCCAACGGCGAGGATCAGGACGAGGACAGCGCTGGTCAGCAGCCGGGCCGATTGCGGATCATCGGCGGGCGTCAGGCTGACCCCGAAGGCGCCGAACAGGTTGAGATAATAGGTGACCGAGATGATGTAGGCGAAAGCCAGCGCCCAGCCGCCGGCGGTTTCCAGCCCGCGCAGGATCGGCCCGCGCATCCCCTTGCCATCGAGGATGGCGATATTGGTTCGGACCGAGTGACCGAACAGGTAGGCGACCAGGCACAGGACCGCCATCACCAGCGGCGACCAGCTGCCATAGGCCGATTGCAGGATTGGCCCGAGGACGAGGAAACCACTGCCGATGATCGAGGCCAGCGGGGTGATGGTGGCACGCCAGCTCCGGCTGGTGGAGACCTTGTGCGAGGCCAGAACCAGTCCGGCCAGGATGATCACGGCCAGGACAATCAGATTGGTCAGCACGCCCGGATCCTCGCCTCATCGACGGTGCAGGATTTCCCGACCCGGGGCCAAGGGCAAGCCCGGATCGGGATTGTGGCGGTTCAGCTCCGGAAGGGGTCCTGCATCAGGATCACGTCCTCGCGCTCCGGCGAGGTCGAGACCAGGGCGATCGGGCATTCGATCAGCTCTTCCAGACGACGGACATATTTGACCGCTTCGGCCGGCAGATCGGCCCAGGAGCGGGCGCCGGCGGTGGAGCCTTCCCAGCCTTGCAGCTCCTCATAGACCGGGGTCACCTTGGCCTGGGCTTCCTTGCCGGCGGGCAGGTAGTCATAGCGCTCGCCATCGAGCTCGTAGGCGACGCAGACCTTGATCGTCTTGAAACCGTCGAGCACGTCGAGCTTGGTCAGGGCGACGCCATGCACGCCACCGACCTGCAGGGTCTGGCGGGTGATGACCGCGTCGAACCAGCCGCAGCGACGCTTGCGCCCGGTCACCACACCAAACTCGCGGCCGCGCTCACCGAGCGACTGCCCGTCGGCGTCGAACAGCTCGGTCGGGAACGGTCCCTCACCGACGCGCGTCATGTAGGCCTTGGCAATGCCGAGGACATAACCGATATCGCGCGGACCGACGCCAGTTCCGGCCGAGGCCTGGCCGGACACGGTGTTCGACGAGGTGACGAAGGGATAGGTGCCGTGATCGACATCGAGCAGCGCACCCTGGGCGCCTTCGAACAGGATTTTCTGGTCGGACTTGATGGCGTCCTTGAGTACGCGCCAGACCGGGGCCGCATAGGGCAGGATCTTCGGCGCGATCTCCGTCAGCTCGGCGACCAGCTGATCAACGCTGTACTCCTCATGGCCGAGGCCACGGCGCAGCGCATTATGGTGGTGGAGGATATCCTTGACGCGCGCCTTGAGGGCGGCCGGATCGGCCAGGTCGATGACCCGAACCGCACGGCGTCCGACCTTGTCTTCATAGGCCGGGCCGATGCCGCGACGGGTGGTGCCAATCGGCTCGCCATCATCCCGGTTCTCGCGCAGGGCATCGAGCTCGCGGTGGATCGGCAGGATCAGGGTCGCGGTCTCGGAGATCTTGACCACCTCGGGAGTAATGACGACACCCTGCTCGGCGATGCGCTCGACCTCGGCCACGAAGGCCCAGGGATCAACCACCACCCCATTGCCGATGACCGACAGCTTGCCGCGGACGACGCCGGACGGCAGCAGCGAGAGCTTGTAGACATTTTCCCCGACAACGAGGGTATGGCCGGCATTGTGACCGCCCTGGAAACGGGCCACCACATCGGCGCGGTGCGACAGCCAGTCGACCAGCTTGCCCTTGCCCTCATCGCCCCACTGGGCACCCACCACGGTTACATTGGCCATGAAAGCCTCCTCGCCTGCAGGCTTGGCACGCGCGCAAGCCCTGTTTGCGGGCCGATTATTTGTCACGAAGCCGTTATTTGGGCCAGACCTGTTTGCAGGAATGCCGTGGATTGAGTAATCTTGTGCGCAGAAATGTGCTGGGGAGCACGATCAAAGGGGACAGAGCATGATTTCTGCAAAATCCGTTCTCGCCGCAGCCGCACTGAGCCTGCTTGGCCTCGGCCCGACACTCGCCCAAGCCCAGGCGCCGCCACCGGACGCTTGCGTCGGCGCGCCTTGGGACGCCTTCGACTTCTGGGTCGGCGACTGGAATGTCTACGCCCCGGACACCGACGAAACGCCCGGCCCCTATCTCGGTCATAATGTCATCGCGCGCATCAATGGCGGCTGCCTGATCACCGAGCACTGGGTCGGGGCCTCCGGCAATGCCGGCGACAGCTTCAATGTCCATGACCCGCTGGTCGGCGAATGGCGCCAGGTGTGGATGAGCAATGGCTGGTATATCGACTATACCGGCGGCCTCGATGACACCGGCGCCATGGTCCTGACCGGCGAGGCCTATACCGTCCAGACCAATAGCCGCGCCCCGCTGCGGGGCACCTGGACGCCGAATGCCGACGGCACCGTCACCCAGCAATTCGACCAGGCCGACGCGGACGGTAATTGGTCGACGATTTTCGTCGGCATCTATGTACCGAAGGCAGACGACCCGCGCGCCGCCGAAGCTGCCGCCGCGCGGGGCGAGTAGGCTGCCGCGCTAGAACTCCACCACGTGGTAGTGCTCCTTGTCGTACAGGCTGTGCACGAACCAGGCGGGGAAGCCGTAGGCGTGGCGGACATAGTCGGACTGGGAGGCGTGAATGCGCCAGGCGCGGATCTTGGCGCCGCCCTCGGCCGGCATGACATGGGTCGGCGCGGGCTGGTTGTCGACGATGAGCTGGCCGGTCTCGCCGCCGAACCGCTGCATCATCCGGCGCGGGGCGAGGATATAGGCGATCGCGCGCGGCGCTGTGTCGGGGTTTTCGGCCCGCAGGCGGCGAACCGCTTCTGTGGCGGCCCGGCCGGCGGTGCGATGGTCAGGGTGATAGGAAAACCCGCTCTCCGGCCAGAAGGTCACGACGAGCTCGGGCTGCCACTCGCGCATCCGCGCCATCAGGCGCTCGACATAGACGTCAAAGTCCGCGTCGGCGAGGCCGCCATCGCGATAGTCCCAGACGTCCTGGGCGGTCAGGCCGATCGCATAGCCGTTCTTGAGCAGTTCGGCCTCGCGCACCGTGCCCAGATCCTCGATCCGGCTCACCTGTGGCAGCGGCGTCCCGTTCTCCCCGCGTGTCGCGGTAATCGAGCGGACCGTGGCGCCGTCCCGGGACGAGGCCCGCAACAGCAGGCCGGTCACGGAGATCTCGTCATCGGGATGGGCAAGTACGGCAAGGACCGAGGATGCCCCCAGCTCACCGGCAATCGACGCGACCCGGGGCACACCCGGCTCCTCGAATTGCTGGTCCAGCCACACCACGACGCCACCAAGGACGAGCGCGACGGCGAGGCCGAGGGCGGCCAGGGCCCGCAAAAGCGGGCGCTTCATGTTAGTTCCCGAAGCGGTAGCCGAGGCGAATGCCCGCATTGTCGAGCGCCTGGTTGCGGCCCGAGGCGAGGATCTGGCCGTGCGAGATGTGCTCGTAATAGGCGCCGATCGACCAGCGCTCATTGAGGTCGTAGTCGAGACCGATGGCGTTGTGGAAGAGGATTTCATTGCCCATCAGCGAGCGTGTCGTTGCCAGGCGGATACGGGTCGGATCGCCGGGAGGCGAGTTCGGGTCGATATCCTCGACGCCGTCATTATAGGACAGGCCGGTGCGGAACTCGAAGTTCAGGTTCTCGGCGACGGCAAAATCCCAAGCCACGCCGGCAGCACCGAAATTGGTCAGGCTGTTGGTGTTGAACGAGCCATAGACGTACGGACGCGGCGACCAGATCACGTCGAGGAAATCCGGCGAGGCGAACAGCAGGTCGAGGGTCACATTCGGACCGTCCTCGACATGGTCGGCGAGGTCATGCGCGGTGACACCGAAGCGGAATTCCAGGCCACGGTCTTCAGCCAGACCGGCACCGGTGATCAGGGCGAAGGCGGCGGCGGTGGTCAGAATATGTTTCATGATTGTCCCCCGGGCCCAGCGACCCGTTTGTTTGACGATTGCCTGCACGGATAAAGCGTGTCTCAGCCCGCGTCCAGCGCTTCGCGATAGGCCCAGTCAAGCCACGGCCCGAGTGCGGCCAAATCATCACGCTCGACCGTCGGCCCGCACCAGATACGAATACCGGGCACCGAGGCGCGGTGCATGGAGATGTCCAGCGCCGCATTCTCGCGCTCGAGCAGGGACGAGATTTTCTTCGTGAGCTCCCATTGCGCCTCCGCACCAGCCGCCATCACGGCTCGGTCGGTGTATTTGAGGCAGACCGAAACCGGCGAGCGATGGGCCGGGGTCTCGCACAGGTAATCGACCCAGTCGGCCCCTTGCACCCAGGCGTCCAGCGCTGCGAAATTCTCCTCGCGACGACGGATCAGCTCCGGCAGACCGCCAATCCGCGACGCCCATTTCAGGGCGGCGAGATAATCCTCGACCGCCATCAGGGACGGTGTGTTCAAGGTCGCGCCTTCATAGACCCCCATATTGGCCTTGCCGTTGGCATGGAGCTGCAACAAGCCCGGAATCGGCCAGTCCGGGCGCCAGGTGTTGAGGCGTTCGATGGCGCGTGGGCTCATCACCAGCATGCCATGCTGGGCTTCGCCGCCCATGCATTTCTGCCAGGAGAAGGTCAGCACATCGATCTTTGACCAGTCGATCCCGACCGCGAAGGCGGCGGAGGTCGCGTCGCACAGGGTCAGGCCTTCGCGGTCGTCCGCAATCCAGTCGAGGTCGGGCACCCAGACGCCGGCGGCGGTGCCGTTCAGGGTGAAGATCGCATCGCGCGCGGGATCATATTGCGCCACGTCCGGCAGGATGCCCGGCTCGGTCTTGAAGACCCGCAAATCCTTCAGCTTGAGTTCGTCTCGGGCGTCATAGGTCCAGCGATTGCCGAACACGTCCCAGGAAAAAACATCGGTGCCGCGCTGGCCGAGCAAGCACCACATTGCCGCTTCCATGGCGCCGGTGTCCGAGCCCGGCAGAAGGGCCACCTTGTAATCCGCGGGCAGCTCAAGGAGCGCGTGGGTGCGCTCGATGGATTCCTTGATGCGCGCGACCGGTGCCCCGGCCCGGTGGGTCCGCGAGAGCGGCGCATCGGCAATCGCGTCCCAGGACCAGCCGGGATATTTCTTGACCGGACCGCAGGAAAACCGCGGATCGGCCGGACGCAGGACCGGCTTGGAATTATCGGTTCGGGTCGCGTCGGACGTTGTCGTATCGGCCAAGTCTCTCTCCGGGAATCGCAAGGGGTCGGGCGCTCATGTTGCAGTGCACGTTGACGCCCTCCCCGGCGCGGGGCAAGAGCTTTCGCCATGATTTCCTTGCCCACCCTTTCGCCCCGGCGCGACCAGTTCGACCTGCCGCGAGACACCTGTTATCTCAACGCAGCCTATATGGGTCCGATGCCGAGCGCCGCGGTCGCGGCAGGCCAGGACAGCTATGCCCGCAAGGGGCAGCCCTGGCATGTTCAGGTCCAGGCTGACTTTTTCGATGCCCCTGAAGCCCTGCGTGCGCAAGCCGCGCGGCTTTTCGGTGCGGCAGCCGACGATGTCGCCCTGGTGCCCGCCGCCTCCTATGGCCTGTCCACGGCCGCGCGCAATCTGGCGCCGGATGCAAAGAGCGAAATCCTCGTCCTTGCCGAACAATTCCCCTCCAATGTCTATGTCTGGCGCGATCTCGCCGCCGCGCATGGCGCCCGCATCCGAACCGTCAACCGAACCGGTGACCAAAGCTGGACCGAGGCGATGCTGGCGGCCATCTCGCCGGCCACCTCGATCGTCGCCTGCCCGCAGGTCCACTGGGCCGATGGCGGCGCGCTCGACCTGGCCGCGATCAGCGACGCGGCCCGCCGTCAGGGCGCGGCCCTGGTGCTCGACCTGACCCAGTCGCTGGGCGTGATGCCGTTCGACCTTCAGGCGATCCAGCCCGACTTCGCGGTCGCCGCGGCCTATAAATGGCTGCTCGGCCCCTATGCGATGGGTTTCCTCTATGTCGCCCCGCACCATCAGGACGGCGAACCGCTCGAGCAGAACTGGATCGTCCGCGACAAGGCCGAGGACTTTGCCCGCCTGGTCGACTATGCCGATGCCCACGCCGCTGGTGCCCGCCGCTTTGACATGGGCGAGCGCTCGAACTTCCAGCTTGTCCCGGCGGCGAGCGTCAGCCTCGACGCCATGCTCGACTGGGGGGCAGATGCCCTGTCCCGGACGCTGGGCGCCAATACCCGCGCGCTTGCAGACCGTCTGGCCCCGCTTGGCCTGCGGGCCGATGTCCCGGACCGCGCCGCGCATTACCTTTGCCTGTCCTTGCCGGATGGCGCGCCGGCCGATCTGGTCAACGCCCTGGCGGCGCACAAGATCTACGTCTCCCAGCGCGGCGACCGCCTGCGGATCACGCCGCACATCTATAACGACGAGACCGACTTCCACCGCTTCGCCAGCGTCCTGGAAAGCCTGCTGTGACCGACCCCGCCGCCCGGCATGTGATCGGCCCGCGCGACTGGCTGGCCCTGCTGGTGCTGACCGTCTTGTGGGGCTCGGCTTTCGCCTTCATCAAGCATGGCGTCGAGACCCTGCCTCCCGGCGCCTTGATCTTCGTCAGGCTCGGACTGGCCGCCTCGATCCTCACCGTCTGGGCCTATGCCCGCGGCCGACGGCTTCCGCCCCTGGCCGATCCGCGCTGGGTGTGGATGGCAGGCCTCGGATTTTTCGGCAATGCCCTGCCCTTCTTCCTGGTCGGCTGGGCCCAGCAGACCATCGACAGCGCCCTTGCCGGTATCCTCGTAGCGACCATGCCTCTGGCAACGGTCGGTCTGGCACATGTCATTGTGCCCGGCGAGCGGATGACCGTGCGCGCGGTCCTTGGCCTGCTGGTCGGCTTCGCCGGCGTTGTCCTGCTGCTCGGCCCCTCGGCCCTCGCCAGCCTTGGCGGCGCCGACACGCTGGCCCAACTGGCCGTGGTCGGTGCCGCCATCTGCTATGCGATCAACGCCATCCAGGCCCGCATGATGCCGGACACACCGCCCTCGATCGCCGGGGCCGGCATGCTGATCACCGGAGCCCTGTTCACCCTGCCGCTCGGCCTGTGGGATTTGCTGCGGGTCGAGGATGTCGCCCCCACGGCCTGGATGGCGACCGCCTGGCTGGCCCTCGGACCGACCGCGATAGCCTCGGTCATCCTGATGCGGGTCGCCCGGACAGCCGGACCGAACTTCCTCGCCACGGCCAATTACCTGACCCCCATCGCGGCCCTGCTGACCGGTCTGGTTATCGGCGAGACGATCGGCTGGATGACCGTTCTGGCGCTCGCCGTCATCCTCGCCGGCGTCTGGCTGGCGCGCAGTGGCCAGAGGGCCGGCTGACACCAAAACCCATCAAGGGTTGCGCAGACCCGCAAGCGGCGAAATTGTTGCAACCGACGGCTGAATCGGACGCCGAGACGGGGGACGCGTGCATGACATCCAGAATCAAGACCAGCATCACGGCGATCGCGACAAGCCTGCTGCTGACCTTCGGCACGCCGGCCCTGGCGGACGAGCCGGTCAATCCCCTGGCGCTGGTCCGGGCCTTCGATACAGCCTTCATGAATGCCGACTGGGATGCGGCGCAGGCAGCGGGCGAAACCCTGCTGGCCAATGACCGCGTCTCCTTCATGCCGGCCGGCTACCGCGCCGATCTGCACACCCGGGTCGGACTGGCCTATGCCTCGGATGGCGACACCGAAGCTGCGGAGCGGCATTGGGCCGAAGCCGAGCTGCTGGGTGCACAACGGCGAAACATCCTGGTCCCCGCGTTCGAGACGGCGATATCGCGGGACGACGGCTCGCTGGCGCTGCGCTATTACCGCGAGCTGGACAGCGGCTTCGGCGAGACCCGCAACACGCTTCGCCTGACACAGGTGCAGTCCATTCCGGACTTCCTGCATGCTGACGGCGAGCATGACAGGGAGGCCGAAGCGCTGGCGCTGATCACGGCCAATTACACGCCCGACAATCCGTTTGCCCACCTCGACAGCCTGACCTATCGCCACATCCGCAGCCGGGTCGAACGGGGCCTGGTGGATGACGCCATGGCCCTGCTGCCCGACATGACCAGTGCAGCGAGCGCCCGTCGCCTGCGGGTGCTGAACCTGTTTGAGCCGCTGTGGAGCCAGCCGGACTTCGACAGCCTGACCGATCTGCGGGCAGAAACGCTCGACCTGCTGGAGCGCAGCCGCGCCGACAGCGCCGCCTATCCCAACCATCTCGAACCGGTCATCGACCAGATGGCCTACCTGGTAGGGCTGGGCCGGCTCGAGGAGGCCAGCGGCCTCGTCAGCACCACCTGGCGACGGATGAGGTCGGGCGAAAGCTTCGAGGATGCCGACGAACAGGCCGCCTGGATGCTCGACCGCTGGGCCCGTATCGAACTCGGGCTTGGACGTATCGCCTTTGGCAAGGCAACGCTGGAACGGGGCAGCAACGTCAATGAAAACGGGATGCTGAATGTGAGCCAGCACATCAATCTCGCCCATCTCGAAGTGGACCTCGGAGAGGATCGCGCCGCCCTCGACCGCCTGTCCGACATGGAAGCGCGCGGGGCCTCGGAGTATGGCTGGTTGCAGGTCCACCTGGCCCGCGCCTGCGCCGCCAGCGCACTCGACGAGCCGGACATCCTGGCGACATCGCTGGCCTTTGCCGAAGAACACCGCGCGCTCGACCCCTGGGGCTATGAAACGCTTCTGATCTGCCTTGGACGCGAGGACGACGCCGCCGCACACATCCTGCAACGGCTCAATGATCCGAGCGAGGCCGAGGCCCTGGTGGTTGACCTGCAACCCCGCGAGCCCCGCTACACCGACCCGGCCTTTGTGCGCTATCACGCGGAGCGGGAAGCCCGCGCCCGGATCCTTGAGCGTCCGGACATCCAGGCGGCAATCGCCCGGACCGGGCGGATCGAAACCGTCCGCATCCGCGACTAGGGCCGCATCACCCAGGCGTGATTGACCGGGCCGTGACCGGCGCCGAAACCGGGTGCGCGGGCGATCGCCTCGTGCAGATAATCCCCGGCCCGGCGGACCGCGTCGGGCAGCGCCGCCCCGTCGGCCAGAAGTCCGGCAATCGCCGATGCCAGCGTGCAGCCGGTGCCGTGCGTGTTGCGGCCCGGCAGGCGCGGACGCTCCATCATTTCGAGACCGCGCGAGGAAACCAGGATATCGCGCACGGTCGGCCCCTCAAGATGCCCCCCCTTGACGAGGGCGGCGCGGGCGCCCATCGCCATCAGCTGATGCGCCGCCTCCATCTGCCCGCCGATATCCTCGATGGTCAGGCCGGTCAGCTTTTCCGCTTCGGGAATGTTCGGGGTCACCAGGTCGGCCAGCGGCAGGAGCCGGTCGCGGATCGCGTCCTCGGTCCCGGCATCGACCAGGGCATCACCCGATGTCGCCACCATGACCGGATCCAGAACCAGCGGGATGCGCGGCTCGCAGGCGTCCAGACAGGCCGCGACCAGCTCGACCACCTCACGATTGCCGAGCATGCCGGTCTTGATCACATCCGCTCCGATATCCGACAGCACCGCCTCGATCTGGGCCTTGATGATGTCAAGCGGAACCGGGTGGATGGCACTGACCCCGAGCGTGGTCTGCACGGTGACCGCGGTGACCGCGGTCGCCGCATAGCCGCCCATGGCGGTCACCGCCTTGATATCCGCCTGGATACCGGCCCCTCCACCGCTGTCGGAGCCCGCGATGATGAGGACCCGGCCCCTGGGTTCGAGATTGTCCATGCTGATTACCCGTGCGTCGCGCGTGATCTAGGGCTCGCGCAAGGCTCTCAGGCGAGCCCGCGCACGAGCGGCTTCGGCGTCGGATATGGCATAGGCGGTCGCCTGATTGTAGAGCTCCGCTGCGGCGTCGCTATCGCCCTGCCCGACGCGGATCTCCGCCAGCGCCACCGTCGCCCGGAAATTCTCCGGCTCGAAGGCCAGCATCTGCTCATAGATCGACGCCGCGGGCGCGAGATAACCGGCATCGTTGAGACAGGCGGCCTGAGCATAGAGCATGTCATCATCCCAGGGACTGTCGGCAACCGCCCGGGCCTCGTTCACACACACACCCGGCGGCATGACGGACGAGGCATCGGACGCGGCGTCATTGCCCTGGGCAAACAAATCGGGCGTTGCGCGCTGAGCCGGCAGCGCCGCGGGCTCGACCGGGTCGGGCTCGGTTGAGGCCATGGCCAGGGGGTCAGGCGCCTGGGCAGACGCCGCGGCATCGCCGGCATCGGCCGATGCCATCGCCGCCCCGGACAGGTCTGCTGCATGCGCGTCATGATCGGCGACAAGCGCCGCTTCAGCGATGTGGACTTGCGGCGCAGGGCCAACAGTCATGCTGACCAGGACACCGCCCTGACGCAGTTCGGCCCGGGCGCCGCTCCAGGCGCGGCTGGCGAACAGGCGCACGATGCCGCCTTGCGGGAGCGGATCAACCGAGACCGCCGCCAACAGGGTGTCCGACGCCGGGCTGATGGCGCGCGGGCGGACCGTCACCCCGTCAAGGATCAGCACCAGACCGCTCTCGCTGACTTCGCTGGTCAGGGCTGTCGGCGGTTCGTCAAAGGCAATCCAGATCTGCCCGGCCTCACCATCAAGGCGGGCGCGCAGATCGGTGAGGTCAGCCGCTGACGGCGCCGTCAGGCCGATCGAGGTCAAAATGACAAGGATGAGTGCTCGCATGGGCCAAGCCTTGGGCTGCGCCGCGTAAAGACGCGGTTAAGTCAGCCGACCTCCGGATCGCGGGCCGCCACCGGCCCGGCATCACATGCATCGAAACCGAAGGCACCGATCAGGGTCCGGTCCGCTTCGCGCACGGCTTCATAGACATAACAGCCCTCGCCGAAGGCCGGCATCTCGCCGCGGACAAAGATCGGGTCGCCCTCGCCATACAGGCCGTCGGCCGCGTCGAGCGGTCGGATCGAATTGATCACGCGGCCGTTCTCCCGCGTCGCACACTCCCAGGTCCGCGTGTCGAGGTCGACAATGCGGACACCGGTCTCGCCACTGGCCATCGTGTAGGCAAAGGAGACGTGCTGGGTGCGGTCACGGAATTCGGCGAGGCAGAGATCGATGACCGGCAGATAGTCCATCAGGTAATTCGTCCAGCGGTCGACTTCGCCGCCCGTCTCGCGACCACAGCCGCTGGCAGTCCGGTCACCGATGGCGAGATCGGCAAAATAGATCAGGGTGTCACCGTCCCGCGCCACACAGGGCCCGGCCTGCAGCTCGACTGCAACCAGCCGCCCCTCGGTGTCATAACCACGGAACTGGCGCAGACCGCCATCAAGATAGGGCATCACGATGTTCAGCTCGGCCTGGACCTGCAAGCCATCGTCGAAGCGCATGTCGAGGCGCGCCCGCGCATCGCCGTCCACATCGATATAGACCAGCTGCCCGTCCCAGTTGGAGTGCCCGGTCAAATCATACCCGGCCGCACTGACCCGGGCGCCGTCGGATGGTGGATAGTTGAAGGCGCCGGCTGCGAGGCCGAGGCCATTGGCGCTGTCGGTCACCGTCGTCGTCGAGGCACAGGCCGCCAGGCTCATGGCCGCCAAACCCAGAAAAAGTGTGCGCAAGATCATTCGTTTCAAGGCCCCCCAAATCTCCCTGACACGGAGGCTAGCACACCCGTTGTGACGGGACACGCCCTCCGGTGGCATCGCCTCAGATGCGCTCGGGGAATTGCTCGGCGAGGAAGTCGACGAACAGGCGGACCCGGTGAGCGAGGTAGCGACTAGAGGGAAAGACCGCCCACAGGAAGCGGTGCTCGGTATCCCAGTCGGCCAGGATTTCGACGACCCGGCCCTCGGCCAGCGCGTCCTCGGCGGCCCAGCGCGGCGAGCAGGCAATGCCGACCCCGGCCGAAGCCGCACTGACCGCAGCAATGGCGCCATTCAGCGACAATCGCCCGTTCACCCGGACCTCGACCTCGTCCTCACCCTGGAGGAATTTGAGCAGTTGTGGCGCCGGCTTGTTGCGGTCGATCACGATCTCATGCTGCGCCAGTTCAGCCGGATGACGAGGCGTGCCGGCGCGGGCGAGATAGTCCGGGGAGGCCAGCACCGCCATGCTGGCCGGGGCCAGCCGCTTGGCGATCAGCGCGCTATCGGGAAGATTGCCGATGCGGATCCCGACGTCGAAACCCTCATTGACCAGATCGACCATGCGATCGGCCAGCGACAGGCGAACCTCGACGCCGGGCCAGTCCGTCATGAATTGCGTGATCAGGGGCATCAGCCGCCGGGCGCCGAAATCGACCGGGGCCGCAACCCGCAGCACACCCGCCGGCGCCGAGCGGGCGTCAGCGACGCCCTGCTCCAGCCCGTCATATTCCGCCAGCCAGGGCCGGACCCGGTCCAGCAGGGCCTCACCGGCATCGGTCAGACGGACCGAGCGCGTGGTGCGTTCAAACAGGCGCGCCTGCAGGCGTTCTTCCAGCGCGGTGATCTGTTTCGAGGCCGCTCCCGGGGTCATGCCCTCGCGGTCGGCGGCCTTGGTGAAACTGCCGAGCTCGGCGACCGAGCAGAAGAGGCGAAGCGCGTCGATCCGGTCCATTTATTCCCCACCAGAAACAGAAAGCTTATCCTCGAGCCATTTATACCAAAACACCACGCTTTCCTATGGAAACCTCAGTCCTGAAGAACCACGCAGGGCGCGGGATTACCCGGCCAGGGCGATCTTGAAATGCCGCCGCTCGAGCCGCACCGGCAACTCGAAATCAACCAGCGCCCCGGCTCCGATGCTGCGCAGCATTTCATCAACCGCGCGCCGGTCCCCGTCAGCCAATCCGTTACGGTAGTCGATGATCCGCTGCAGCATCCAGAGCGGGAAGGGAATGACGGCACGGTCGGTCTCGACGCGGGTCTCGGCATGTCCGATCACTGCCTTGTGGAACCCCAGTATACGAGGCACTTCGGTCCCGGGGGGCTGGTCCTTGGCCCAGCTTCCCAGCGCCTGCGCCGTCTCCAGCAGAACCGGCAATTGCTGCGCAGCAAAACGCTGCAACAATTTCGCGACGCCCTCGGGAATCCGGTCGTCGGGCAGGAAGTCGCCGGTCAGCGAATGCTGCGGCGCATGGCAGGTCTCGGCCCAGCGCGCAACACGCGGCGCGAGGCGGCGCATCAGTTCGCCCGACCTGGGGTCGCGCAGCAAATGCGCATAGAGCGGACCGAGCAGGCCATAGTCGGCAATCGAGGGCCGGGATCCGAACAGGTGGGTGTGCCCGGCCAGATGCGCCTCGAACACGGCGAGGAAATCCTCATAAGCCGCTTCGATGGCGGGGACGCTGTCGGGATTGACCCCGAGACCGACGATCGATCCGGAAAAGAAGCCGACCGCCTTTTCCGCCGCCGCGAACTGCTCCTCGGGCGGCAGGTGCGGATGACTGGTCGCGCCAAATTCCTGCTGCGCGAAGTCGCGGTTATAGGCCCAGCGATAATGCATGGCCGGGATCACCAGCCACTCATCGCCGAACAGCTCGAGGATCATGGCGGCGAGACGCTGGCGCGGCGTGTCCGGATAGACTGACGGGCCGGGCTCATTGGCCTCCACATACTCGATGATCTCGGTCGTGTCCTGCAGCGTGATGCCCGGCCCGGAGCCGTCCTGATGGATCACCACAGGGATAACCGACCAGCCAACGCGCGGCAGGATGTCCGCCTTGAAGACTTCGCGTGTCGACAGGCGCTCGCTGAACGGCACATTCTTCCAGCGCAGATAGCCCCGCACCTTGCCGGTGTAGAGCGAGACAGGCGTTCCGATCAGGGTGTAGGTCATGCGGGGCTCCAAGCGCGGATTAGCCGCCTGAGCCTAGCCTGCTTCGTTCGGGCTTCCAGCCTCTATGACCGTCAACGCGAGGGGAGAGCCAAAGCCGACGAGATGTCGAATATCAGCGACGAGAGACAAAAATATCTCGCGCCTTTGCCACCACTCCGGCCTCATGGCGGGCAACCACACGGTCAACACTGTCAGATGCATTGTCGACGGCCCGCCAGGCGGACCATCCCATGGCCAAGGTGATGAGAACGGCCACCGACCAGCAGGTCAGGGCCAGAGTCCGTGCAAGACCAGTCCAGTCAGAAAGACGCCAATGATCAGGGACTCGGGTCATCAATCTCGTTTCGCCTTGTTGCGTTGACCGTCAGCTTCGGGTCACCAGCATTTTCAACCACGAGCCGGTTTTGCGCAGGTCATATTTGATTAATTTATTGTTTACCTTCGCGCGGCGCGCGATTTTCCCTGAAGTGTGGAGCTTGGGTTGAGTCGCGGCAAAACAGGACCGGGACGGGACCGGCCCCCGGCGCGCATTGCATGGAAGCGTGCAGCAAGACAGCGATATTGAGACATGGACTATCGTCGCGACACGAAGCGCAAACCTGTCGAACAGGGCGCCCGCCAGCACCGCTACCCCCAAACGCACCAACCGCCCGTCCCTTACCCGGCAAGGGGTGAGGAGGCGGGCGGCCGTGTTGCGTCGGTTCCGGGCGGTGAAGCCCGTCGCTTCAGCGTCCCCTGTCTTCCGACCGGGGGTCAGCTTCGCCGTGAGGCGTTGCTGGCATCTTGGCGTCCTGGTCGCCATCCTTGCGAATGGGTCAGTCTCTCCGGTTCGGTGAGCCCTCCGCGCCGGCCCTTGCGGACCCTTGCCTTGGAACCTGGCTTGAAGCCCCGACCCTTGCGAGCCTGATCTTCCTGCCTGCCCGTTGGAAACCGGTTCTTGCGAACCTGCCCCTCCGAGCCATCCTCTCCGGCGATCCCTGGTCCTTGCGGACCACTTCGGTCGCTGTCGACGATTGAAGTAAAGCAGGCCAGACCCGGACCGGCAACGCACGGAAAATGCAATTTCGTGGACAAGTCGCCGGACTTGGTGGAAAACTTTCCACTTTCCGTGGATAAGCTGGTGAAAACTTTCAACAGCCTGATTTCACGTCCTGATTAGCCCAGGCGGGCGTCAGAAAAAACCGGCGTGGACAGTGTGGCGGCGGTTTCTTGCAGTGTCGGGACAGGGGTCCGGCGCGTCGCATGAACCTCCACGAAAAGGATGGAGCGCCCTCCCCCCACCTCCTCCGTCATCCCCCGGATTGTCCGGGGGACCTCACCCAACCGATCGACGTCCGTGACGAGGTCCCCCGGATGCCCGCTTCGCGGTCACCGGGGGATGACGGTGGATGTTGTGCGGCCGCGTCACTCGCAGATCAGCTTTCCCTCAGGCGCGGCGCGCGGAGCGGTCCATGGATCGCTTGTCAGCCAGCAAACCGTCTCCGCAAGCGGTTTATGGTGGGGTTTGCGCAGGTGGCGCGGAGATAGAGGGCACAAATTGTGTCTGTCCCGCTTTTCCTACAAATTGTGTCTGTCCCGCTTTTCCTAGAGCGTTTTCATTTTAATCGGGGTCATATCCGCAGGCTTTGAAGTAGTTGACGCACTCAGCCGGTGTGATGGCGTCGATGGCGTTGGCGACGGCCTGGTGGAGATCATCGACGGTGCGGGCTGCAGCCTTGCGAAGCAGGGCCTTGAGCTTTGAGAACGCCTTTTCGATGGGATTGAAGTCCGGGCTGTAGGGCGGCAGGTAGAGCAGGCTGGCGCCGGCGGCCTCGATGGCGTCGCGCACGCCGGCGACCTTGTGGGCAGGCAGATTGTCCATGATCACGATGTCGCCGGGCTCAAGTTCGCGTACCAGCATGCCTTCAACCCAGGTCAGGAAGGTCTCGCCGTTCATGGCGCCGTCGACCAACGCAGGCGCGGCGACACCGTTCAGACGCAGCCCGGCGGTGAAGGTGATCGTCTTCCAGTGCCCGTGCGGGATCGGGGCGCGGCAGCGCTCGCCCTTGGGGGAGCGCCCGTACAGACGCGCCATCTTGGTCGACACGCCGCTCTCGTCGATGAAGACGAGGCGTTCCGGATCGAGATCCGGCTGGCGTTCGAACCATTCTACGCGACGCTCGTAGACGTCCGGCCGATCCTGTTCGGCCGCGTGGCCCGTCTTTTTTTAAATGTCTGCCCGCGTTTATCGAGGAAATACCAGAGCGTGCTTTGTTGAACGCGCAGACCGTGATCCGCCTCGAGACGCTGCGCCATCTCCGCCAGCGTGATGTCCGCCCGTTCGTCGATCAGGCCGAGAATGAAGGCTTCGTGCGCATCCAGGCAGGAGCGGCCCGGATTGCCCTTCTTGCGCGGCGACACGCCTCCGGTTCGTCGGAAAAGCCGAACCCAGCTACCAACCGTCGACTTGCCGACCCACATGCGCTGCCCCGCCTCGCTCGTCGACAAACCCTCGTCGACGACAAGACGAACCACCCGCCAGCGCAAATCCTCGCTCATCGCTCGTGTCATCCATGACCTCCCGGCTCAATGATGACACCCTAAGAATCACACTTCGCGGCCCAAGTGAATCCCTTCGCGACTCTAAGATCGATGAAAATGCTCTAGTGTCTGTCCCGCTTTTCCTATTGGGTTTGCGCCGTGCGCCAAAATTGGTGGGAGTTCCTGGTTGTTCCCGGCCACACCTCTATTCAAATTGCCAGTCAGCGATTGCGCGACCGCGAACCGGACTTTGAAATCGCTATGCCTGAAACGGACGAAATTTCAGTCGCGATTGAGGCTACTGCATCGCCGAATAAAATTTTCGAAAAGAAGTATTTCCGCACGGCACCTCGTGCATTTCTAGCCTCGAACCGAACTCCACGTTCAGACATCTCTATTCTTGAAATACTCTTTAGACTCACTCGCCTCCCCAGCAACCGAAATGGCACCTTCACAAAACGTGAATTCACTTCAACTGGAGAAAATAGAGCAAATAAAAAAAATGCTAAATATATAAACAGACCATAAAAAACTGAGAAACACATAACAACTACCCATTTCGGGCATGTCGACCTTAAAGGCTCTTCACTTAATATCGCTGGAAATAAATACCACCCGCTCACAACAAATGGCGAGCACAGGACCAACAATCCAAGCACGGTAGCGATTCCAAAGGAAGTAGCTCGCCGTTGCACAATTGAACTCCCAGTCTCAACGACCATTCTCCGGTGGGCACCCTGAACATCCGGCTCAAGCACCGTTCCCAGCATGACCGGTTCACTGCATCTCACCGTAGCGCCACCAATTAATTGTGTGTGCTCGCGTCACTCCACACAACAAAAAAACCGGCGCGAACAATGCCGCGCCGGTTTCTTGCACGCTCAGTGTGGCGTGAGGCGGACTATTCCGCCGCCACCGCCGCCGGAGCGCCGAAGCGGCCGTAGAAGGTCTCGCCCTTCTCGGCCATCTCCTCGAGAAGCGCCGGCACCTTGAACTGGTCGCCATAGGCGGCTTCCAGTTCCTTGGCGCGGGTCACGAAGGCCTTGGCGCCGATGGTGTCGATGTAGGACAGCGTGCCGCCGGTATAGGGCGCAAAGCCCCAGCCGAGGATGGAGCCGACATCGGCCTCGCGCGGGTCGTGGACGATTTTCTCTTCCATGCAGCGCGCCGCTTCCAGCGCCTGGGCGTAGAGGATGCGGTCCTTGATCTCGGCCGCCGTCGGCTGCTCGTCGGCGAACTTGCCGTCCGGAGCGAACTGCTCCAGCTCCGGCCACAGGCGCTTGGGCTGGCCACGCTCGGCCGGATAGTCATAGAAGCCCTTGGAATTCTTGCGCCCGAAGCGCTCGTATTCCTCGACCATCTTGAACAGGATCGGCTCGGTCTTGGACGGCTGGTAGGCATCGCCCAGATCGGCGCGGGTCTGCTTGAGCAGCTTCACGCCGAGATCCAGCGCGACCTCGTCCTGCAGGGAGAGTGGTCCCACCGGCATGCCGGCCATCTTGGCCGCATTCTCGATCAGGGCTGGCTTCACGCCTTCGGCGAGGAGGTTCATGCCCTCACCGATATAGCGCATGACGCAGCGATTGGCGTAGAAGCCGCGCGTGTCGGAGACGACGATCGGCGTCTTCTTGATCTTGGTCACGAAGTCGATCGCGCGCGACAGGGCATAATCGCCCGTCTCACCGCCCATGATGATCTCGACCAGATTCATCTTCTCGACCGGCGAGAAGAAGTGGATGCCGATGAAATTGTCCGGACGCGCGGAAGCCTTGGCCAGATCGGTGATCGGGATCGAGGACGTGTTCGACCCGAACACGGCACTCTCGCCGATCTGCTCTTCCGCCAGCTTGGTGATCTTGGCCTTGAGCTCGGAATTCTCGAACACGGCCTCGACGACGAGATCGACATCCTTGATCAGGGTGTAATCGGTGGTCGGGGTGATCAGGGCGGCCAGCTTCTCGGCCTTCTCGGCGGTCATGCGGCCACGCTCGACGCGTTTGGCCCACTGGTCCGTCGCGTGCTTCTTGCCCTTCTCGGCGCCTTCCTGGTTGGCGTCGATCAGCACGACCTCGATACCGGCCACCGCCGACACCGTGGCAATACCGGCCCCCATGAAGCCGGCTCCGATGACCGCAATCTTCTTGACCTCGCCCTTTTCCTGGCCGGCCGGACGACGTCCGCCCTTGTCCAGGTCCTGCTTGGACAGGAAGATCGAGCGGATCATGTTGCGGCTTTCCGGGCGCAGCAAAAGCTTGGTGAAATACCGGCTTTCAATGCGCAGCGCTTGGTCCATCGTGACCTGCGAGCCTTCATAGACACAGGACAGGATGTAACGCTGGGCCGGGTAGTTGCCATAGGTGTTCTTGCGCAGCATCGGCGAGGCCGCTCCGAACATCTGGGCCCCGGCGGGATGGTAGGGACCACCGCCCGGGAATTTGAACTTGTCGCCATCCCAGGGCTGCTTGGCCCCCTTGGGGTCGGTCTTGACCAGTTCCTTGGCCTTGGCGACCAGCTCGGCCATCGGCACGACCGCGTCGGCAATGCCCTGGGCCTGGGCCGTGGCCGCATCAAGCTGCTGGCCCTGCAGCAGGATCGGCGCCGCATTCATCAGACCGACAAGGCGCGGCAGGCGCTGAGTGCCGCCACCGCCGGGCAGAACGCCGACCATGGCTTCCGGCAGGCCGAGCTTGGCGGAGGGATTGTCCGACGGCATGACGCGGTAATGGCAGGCCAGGGCAATCTCGAAGCCACCGCCGAGGGCGAGGCCGTTGACCGCGGCCGCAATCGGCTTGCCGCAGGTTTCCATCGCGCGGAAGGTCTTGTTGAGACGGAAGCATTGCTCGAACAGCTTCGTCTTCATCTCCTCTTCCGGCAGCTTGGCCAGTTCGCTCGAGGAGCTGCCCAGTTCGGACAGGTCGGCGCCGGCACAGAAGGCCGCCTTGCCCGAGGTGATGACCACACCCTTGATGGCGTCGTCGGAGATGATCTTGTCGGTCAGCGCGTCGAAGTCATCCATGACCTCGGCCGAGATGACATTCATCGACTTGCCCGGGCTGTCAAAGGTGACCAGGGCAATGCCGTCTTGATCGATTTCGAGTGTGAAGTTTTTAAGTGACATCAGGATTTCTCCTCATCGGACGCGTCGCCACTGTTGGCAGCGCCCTGCTTTTTCTTGAGTTCATTCGCCTTGGCAGAGCCGAAGGCGAGCGACATTGAGACCGCAAAGGCGACGCCCATCGACAGGCCCAAAGCGAAGTTATCCATCGCCACGCCGAGGCTCGACCCGAGGGCGATGCCGACCGGCAGTCCCAGGGGCAGGCCCAGCGCGAGCAGGTTGGCTTCGCCTTGCGGCTTCTCGTTCGGGTCGTCGCTCATGGCTAAACCCGCTCGATGATCGTCGCGGTGCCCATGCCGCCGCCGACGCAGAGGGTGGCCAGGGCGGTTTGCTTGCCCGTGCGCTCCAGCTCGTCGAGGACGGTGCCCAGGATCATCGCGCCGGTCGCGCCCAGCGGGTGACCCATGGCGATCGAGCCGCCATTCACATTCATGATGTCGTGGTCGATGTTATAGGCCTGCATCAGGCGCAGCACGACCGCGGCGAAAGCTTCGTTGAGCTCCCACAGGTCGATGTCGGAGGCTTCCATGCCGGCCTTCTTGAGGGCCTTGGCGGTGACCGGAACCGGGCCGGTCAGCATGATGGTCGGCTCGGAGCCGATCGAGGCCATCGAGCGGATGCGGGCCCGCGGCTTGAGACCGGCGCGCTCGCCGGCTTCCTTGGAGCCGACAAGCACCATGCCGGAGCCGTCAACAATGCCGGAGGAGTTGCCGCCGGTGTGGACCCAGTTGAGGTATTCCACGTCCGGATAGCGCTGGGTGGCGACGGCTTCGAAGCCGACGAAGTCCGACATGTCCTTGAAGGCCGACTTCAGCGAGCCGAGGCCCTGCATGTCGGTGCCCGGGCGCATGTGCTCGTCATGGTCGAGAATGGTGGTGCCGAGCTGGTCCTTCACGGCGACCACGGACTTGGCAAAACGCCCCTCTTCCCAGGCCCGCGCGGCGCGCTTCTGGCTTTCCATGGCGTAGGCGTCGACATCATCGCGCGAGAAGCCGTACTTGGTGGCGATCAGGTCGGCGGAGACGCCCTGCGGCACGATGTAATGGTCGAAGGAGATCTCCGGGTCGACGCCCATGGCGCCACCGTCCGAGCCCATCGGCACGCGCGACATGGCTTCCACGCCGCCGCCGATTGCGAAATCGGCCTCGCCGGACATCACCTTGGCGGCCGCGACATTGACCGCTTCCAGGCCGGAGGCGCAGAAGCGGTTGATCTGGTAGCCGGCCACGGTCTCGGCATAGCCGGCATTGATCACGGCCGAGCGCGAGATGTTCGCGCCCTGCTCGCCGACCGGCGAAACGACACCCATGATCACGTCATCAATCAATGCTGTGTCGAGATTATTGCGGTCACGGATCGCCTGAAGCTGCTGGGTGGCCAGCTGCAGCGCGGTGATCTCGTTGAGCGCCCCGTTCTTTTTCTTGCCGCGCGGCGTGCGCGTGGCGTCGAAGATATAAGCTTCTGTCATGGTCAGTTCCTTTCCCTTGGCGGGTTGGTTCCCTTTATCGACTCGATACTCTGATGAGGACAGGCGGCGGGACTAATCATCCTCTTCCCCCTCATCCTCGATCATGTGGTAGGCGACGGCGTGTTCGCCGCGTTCATTGAGGGCGTGAGCGATGCGCAGACGCTCCTCCAATGGCTTGTTCTGGGAGAGCTTGGCCTTGCCCTCGAGGCGTTCGATCTCGAACTCGAAGGGCTGGATGGCACGCTCGAGCATGGCGCGGCGCTTCTCTTCCAGATTGGTGATCCGCCACTCGCTCTCGAAATCCGCGATCTGCGAGGACAGCGCCCGTTCGGCCTCGACACCCTCGAGTGGGACCAGCGTCCCGAAGGCGTGCACGGCGGCGTAATTCCAGGTCGGCACATTCTCGTTCGGCTTGGCGTACCAGGTCGGCGAGATATAGGCGTGCGGACCGGTGAAGACGACGATGGCCTCCTTGCCGGCCTGGATGGCCTTGGCCGCCGGATTGGCCATGGCGACATGGCCGATCAAAACCAGTCGCTCATCGGCCAGCTTCATCGGAATGTGCGTCGCCGCCAGGTCCGGTTCACCCGGGATCAAGAGCAGCGCGAAATCATAGGAGCGCATAAGCGCCCGCATCTCGCTCTCGTCTTCCATCCTGAAGTGCGACGGCGTGTACATCAGGTGCGTTTCCCGGAAACGAAAATGAGGGCGACCAGAAACCCGAGGCTCGGCGGTACCAGTGTCGCCGCCATCGGCACCAGCGAGACCAGGCGCAATTGCGCGAACTCGTCCGGATTGTCCCCGCCGAGCAGGAGATGGGCGGGGATGGAAATCAGGATCGGCGCGGTGGCGATCACCCAATATCCAACCAACGCCGCCAATACGCGTAGCCGCGAGCCAAGCAGAAACGACACTCCCAGCGCAAACAGGGTCGCGATCACCGGTGGCAGGGCCAGACCCAGCCAGGCCGGATAACTCTCCAGCGCAAAACTCGCACCGAACCAGACACCGGAGCCCAGACGGGCCGCCAGCACGGTGCCCGCACCGCCCGCGAGAGCGGCGATGAGGAGGGAGCGGAAGGAGTTGTCGCGGGTGTCAGTCATGTGCCACCTCACAGCGGCAGTCGTGCGGCTTCAGCTTGTTGGACCAGAAGAATTTGGCTAACGGCGCGATCATGACGCATCCCCAATATGTGGCTGCAACGAGCGCGCCGCCATCCGCGCCGCCGCGTAAACGCCAATGAGCATGGCAAGGTGCAGCGCCAACTGAAAGCCCCATGCGACGCTGAATCTCGTGAAGCTGAGATAGAGGAGGGAGTTCAAGAACCAGGGCACAAAAGACACGAGGGCGAAGCCGGCCACAAAAGCTCCGGCGGTTTGCATGGCGCCAGACAGCCGAACCGCAAACCAGGTCAAGGTCAGCAGGAGCGATGCTGAAATCAGGAAGCTGACGCTCGCAGTCTGCAAGTCAATCGGATTGGCGTGCTGCCATCTCTGAACGCCGTCCATGAGCCACGTCTGGGTATGGCCTATATCCGACATCGGCCTCGACATCGGAATGACATCCAACGGGCTGCCCATATTATCCAGATCAACCGTGAGGGACTCACGATATCGCTGCTCCTGCTGCGCCTCAAATTGCATCACATGGATGCGACCACCGACCGCTAGAGCGAGAGCATCGACGGCTGAGACAACCGACCACACACCGGCACCCATGAGCGCAGTGCCGAAACGGCTCGCAGGCGCGCCTCGGGTCAATCGAGCCGGATCCTCACCCATCCCTACAGCGTCCGCGCAATCAGCAGCTTCATGATCTCATTCGTCCCGCCATAAATCCGCTGGACGCGGCTGTCGGTCCACATCTTCGCGATCGGGTATTCGCTCATATAGCCATAGCCGCCATGCAGCTGGACGCATTCGTCCATGACCTCGTTCTGGGCTTCAGAGACCCAGTATTTGGCCATCGAGGCGGTGGCGGCGTCGAGTTCGCCCTTCATCAGGCGTTCCGAGCAGTGGTGGACGAAGACTTCCGCCAGGGTCGCTTTGGTCTTGCACTCGGCCAGCTTGAACTGGGTGTTCTGGAATTTCAGGATCGGGCGACCGAAAGCCTCGCGGTCCTTGGTGTAGGCGATCGTCTCGTGCAGGGCGCGCTTCATGGCGCCGACACCCTGGACGGCAATCTGCAGGCGTTCCTGGGGCAATTGCTGCATCAGCTGGATGAAGCCCTGGCCTTCTTCCGGGCCGAGCAGCGCATCGGCGGGCACCCAGACATCCTCGAAGAAGAGCTCGGCGGTATCCTGCGCCTTCATGCCGACCTTTTCCAGAAGGCGGCCGCGGCGGAAGCCCTCGACCTTGTCGGTCTCGACCATCAGCAATGAGACGCCATCAAAGCCCTTGGACGGGTCGGTCTTGGCGACCACGATGATGAAATTGGCCGAGCCGCCATTGGTGATGAAGGTCTTCTGGCCGTTGATGCGATAGCCATTGCCGTCCTTGACCGCCGTCGTCTTGACGCTCTGCAGGTCCGAGCCGGTGCCCGGTTCGGACATGGCGATGGCGCCGATCAGCTCGCCGGAGATCATCCGCGGCAGGATGGATTTTTTCTGCTCTTCCGAGCCGTAATGGGTGACGTAGGGCGCGATGATGGAGTTGTGCAGACCGACGCCCCAGCCGGCGGCGCCAATCTCGGCCCCGGCGGTGTGGAAGACGTATTCATGGCCCCAGTCGCCGCCGGCCCCGCCATATTCCTCGGGCACCGAGGGGCAGAGAATTCCGGCCTCGCCGGCCTTGGTCCAGATCTCGCGATCGACCATGCCCTGCTTTTCCCATTTCGCGGCGTTGGGCACGCATTCCTTCGCCATGAAGGCGCGCACCGTGTCCTCGAACATCCGGACATCCTCACGCTGGAGGAAATCGGGACGGGGTATGTTGAGTGGATCCTGGAACATGAAACGTCCTCCCCAGACGGTTCTTTGTGACGGGCCTGACCGCAGTGGTGCGGATGCCCTTTATCAACCAAATCAGAGGGCGGGCCGCTCTCTTTTGCCGGAGCGGTCCCGCCAGATTGCAAGCGCGATTGCGCCAGACAGCATGCGCCTAGAAGGCCTCCGCTTCCAGCGCCATCATCGAGTCCGCACCGGCCTCGACCTTGGCCAGGTGCATGGCGGCTTCCGGGACCCAGCGGTCCAGGAAGTAGCGGCCGGTCGCCAGCTTGTTGGCGTAGATCGGGTCACTGTCACCGGCAGCAATCTTGGCCGAGGCGACCTTGGCCATCTTGGCCCACATATAGGTCAGGCAGGTCAGGCCCATCAGGCTGAGATAGTCATGGCTGCCGGCGCCGGCGTGATCGAAATTCTTCAGGGCGTTGTTCATCAGCCAGTCGGTGGCCGTCTTGAGCTTGCCCTTGGTCTCGGCGACCGCATTGATGAAGGGCTGGGTCTCGTCATTGCCGCCCTCGGCGACAAAGGCGTCGAGCTCGGCGAAGAAGGAGGTGATCGGGCGCATGCCGTTCATCGCCAGCTTGCGGCCGACCAGGTCGAGCGCCTGGATCCCGTTGGTGCCTTCATAGATCAGGGTGATGCGGGCATCACGCAGGAGCTGGGATGCGCCCCACTCCTCGGTGAAGCCGGAACCGCCATGGATCTGCAGGCCCGACGAGACCATGTCATAGCCCTTGCCGGTCAGGTAACCCTTCACCACCGGGGTCAGCAGCGCCATGTAATCGCCGGCCTTTTCGCGCATCGCCGGATCAGTCGCCTTTTCCTCGAGATCGCCTTGCAAGGCGGTCCACAGGGCAAAGCAGCGCGACGCTTCGACGAAGGACTTCTGGTCCATCAGCATGCGGCGCACGTCCGGATGGACGATGATCGGATCGGCCGGGCCATCCGGGTTCTTCGGTCCGGTCAGCGAGCGGCCCTGCAGGCGATCGCGGGCAAAGCCGAGCGATTGCTGATAGGCCGCCTCGGCCAGGGCATAGCCCTGCAGGCCGACACCCAGTCGCGCCTCATTCATCATGATAAACATGATCTTGAGGCCCTTGTTTTCGTCACCGACGAGCCAGCCGGTCGCCTCATCATAGTCCATGACGCAGGTAGCATTGCCGTGGATGCCCATCTTGTGCTCGAGACCGCCGCACTTCAGCGAGTTGCGCGTCCCGGGATCGCCATTCTCGTCGGGGATGTGCTTGGGGACCACGAAGAGCGAGATGCCCTTGACGCCTTCCGGCGCGCCCTCGATGCGGGCCAGCACGAGGTGGACGATGTTTTCCGCCATGTCGTGTTCGCCGGAGGAGATCCAGATCTTCTGACCGGTGATCTTGTAGGAGCCGTCGGCCTGCGGCACGGCCTTGGTGCGCAGGAGACCCAGATCGGTGCCGCAATGCGGCTCGGTCAGGTTCATCGTCCCGCCCCACTGGCAGGAGATCATCTTCGGCAGGTAGAGCGCCTTCTGCTCGTCCGAGCCCCCGGTCGCCAGCGCCGCGGCGGCGCCCAGCGTCAGGCCCGGATACATGCCGAAAGCCATGTTCGAGGACGAGACCATCTCGTTGAAGGCGAGATTGAGCACGTGCGGCAGGCCCTGACCGCCATAGGTCGGGTCCGAGGACAGCGCCGTCCAGCCGCCTTCCGACATCTGCTTGAAGGCTTCCTTGAAGCCGGTCGGCGTCTTCACATTGCCGTCCGCATCCCGTGTACAGCCTTCCTCGTCGCCCACTTTCGAGAGCGGAGCGAGCACGCCTTCACAGAACTTGCCGCCCTCTTCGAGGATGGCGTCGATCGTGTCGGCGTCCGCATCGGCAAAGCCGGGCAGATCGGCATACTGGGTGATGTTGAGCACGTCGTGGAGGACAAAACGCTGGTCACGAACCGGGGCGCGATACGGGGTTGTCATGATGGGTCTCCGGGGAGCGGGGTGTGAATTGGTCGTGTTGTTGTCTTGAGGCTTGGTCGGGGCGGCGGCGCGGGATCAACCCGGCGACAGGCCGCTCCAGTCTTCCAGATGGGCGGCGGCCAGGGCCTCGAAGGCGCGAGCCCGGCGACGCACATCGTCCGGCGGGGTGCGATCCTCCAGACGCTCGCGCATCCAGTCGAGACCGGCGGTCAGTTCGGCGAGGGCCCGCTCGACATCCTCACGCTGCTGCTGCAGCACGGTAATGCGATGCTCGAAGCGC